>CAJCJC010000321.1 GCA_903970575.1 Alphaproteobacteria bacterium | reverse complement strand
GCTGATCGCCGCGCCGATCGTCGCGCTGGTTACGGTCAGCATCGCGCTCGAGTTGCCCGTTCTATTGGGCGCCTGGCAGGTATGGCTCTCCAATATCGGCCTTCTGACGCAGAGCGACCGGGTGGTGCGAATTCTGCTCGCGGTTTGCGGCCTGCTGCTCGTTGAGAATCTCTATCTGAACGCCAACCGCGAATCGCGATGGCACATCAACCTGCTGACAATCGGCGTGGGCGCCTTGTTCATTTATGACGTCGCGCTTTACGCGGACGCGGCCTTGTTCCGGCGGGTGTCGTCGGCCCTGTTCGTGGCGCGGGCCCCGGTGGACATCCTGGCCGCGCCTTTGATCGCGCTAGCCGTCGCGCGCAATCGCGGCTGGCTCACCGACATCCATATCTCCCGCAACGTCATCTTCCACAGCTCGACGCTGCTGATCAGCGGAATTTTCCTGCTGGCGATCGGCGTCGCAGGGGAGATTCTGCGCGACATCGGCGTTACGTGGGGGCCTGTCCTTGAGATTACGCTCGTGTTCGGCGCCGTCGTCCTGGTGGCTGTGGTCTTCACCTCTGGTCGCGCGCGATCGGAACTGCGCGCCTTCATGGTGCAGAATTTCTTCACCTATCGCTACGATTACCGCAAGGTGTGGGTGAATTTCATCGACACGCTGTCCAATCCGTCCTTTTCCGGGGAGCAGTTGCAGGTCAGGGTCATCAGGGCCGTCGCCGACACGGTGGACAGCCCGGCTGGCAGCCTGTGGCTGCGCGACGGCGATGACACGGCCTTCGCGCAGGTCGCCACCTGGAATCTGCCGCGCGACGGCATGCCGGTCGAGGCTGGCTTCGCCGGCGCGTTCCGCGATGGCCAATGGATCGTGGCGCTGACCGGCCCGACAGCCGGGGGTAGGACAGAAGACATGGCGATGCCGGAGCCCCTCGCGCGAACGCAGCGCGCCTGGCTCGCCGTTCCCATCGGGCATCTCGGCCGGCTTCTGGGCTTTGTGCTGCTCACCGAACCCCGGGCGGCGTTGAACCTTAACTGGGAGAACTATCAATTGCTGCGCATCGTCGGCCGGCAGGTGGCGAGCTATCTGGCGGAGGAACAGGCGGCGCGGGCGCTTGTCGAGGCGCGGCAGCTTCAGGCCTATGGGCAGCGCTTCGCCTTCGTGGTGCACGACGTCAAGAATCTCGTCAGCCAGCTTTCCCTCGTCATCTCGAACGGGGAGCGTCACGCCGAGGATCCCGAGTTTCAGCGCGACGTCCTGGAAACCGTCCGTCATTCCGTGCAAAGCATGAACAAGCTGCTGACTCAGCTTCGCGCGAACAAAGACCCTGAGCCAACCGAAATCTGCGTGCCGGCGGTCGTGGTGCGCGAAGCCATTCAGGCGTGGCGGCCTAAAAAACAGCTCGACATCCAATTCCGGACCGATGGTAAATCCGAGCGCGTTCGGATCGGGCGGGACGCGCTGGATTCGGCGCTGCGGCACCTGCTGGATAATGCGGCGGAGGTGTCGGGTCCCGGGGGCCGCATCGACGTCGAAATCCGGCACGCCGCCGATAAGCTTGTTATCGACGTCACCGACAAAGGCCCCGGCATGCATGCCGAATTCATCGCCAATCACCTGTTTCAGCCGTTCAAATCGACTAAATCCGAGGGTTACGGCATCGGCGCCTACCAGACCCGCGCGTTGATTCGCGCGGCGCACGGGGATTTGCTGGTCATAAGCGAGCCCGGCCGGGGGACGACGATGCGCATCGTGCTGCCGATCGAGCCGACGAGCGCACTTTCGCCGGAGCCTAACAAAATGATAGAAGTTTCGTCGTGAGCGACGACAAACCAAAGCTGCTGATTCTGGAGGACGATGACGGGCTGCGCCGGCAATATCGCTGGGCGCTTTCGGACTATGCCTTATTTCTGGCAGGAACGCGTGAAGAAGCCCTGGAGCTGATGCAGGCGGAGCGGCCGCCTATCGCGATCGTCGATCTGGGACTGCCCCCCGATCCGGATGGCGCGACGGAGGGGCTGGCGGCTCTTGAAGCGATCATCGCCATGGCGCCGGAAACCAAGGTAATCGTCGCCAGCGGGAATGAGAGCCGAGAACATGCGCTGCGGGCGATCTCTCTTGGCGCGTATGATTTTTATCAAAAGCCGATCGAGATCGACGTGCTGCGCACCATCCTTGACCGGGCGCTGCGGCTCTACCGGCTTGAAGCGGAGAATCGGCAGCTCGCCGCGCTAAACGCGTCAACCTCCCCGATCGATGGGATCATAACCGCCAACGCGGAAATGCTGCGGGTCTGTCGCACGATCGAGAAGATCGCCCCCACCAATGTCGCCGTCCTGATCCTGGGCGAAAGCGGAACCGGCAAGGAGCTTGTCGCCCAGGCGGTTCACATGCTGTCGCCGCGGCGCAACCGCCCTTTTATCGCGATCAATTGCGGCGCGATCCCGGAAAACTTGTTGGAAAGCGAGCTGTTCGGGCACGAAAAAGGCGCCTTCACCGGCGCGGTGAAGCAGACGATCGGCAAGATCGAAGGGGCCAATACCGGCACCTTGTTTCTCGATGAAATCGGCGACCTGCCGCAGCCGCTTCAGGTTAAGCTGTTGCGGTTCTTGTCCACGCGGCAGATAGAGCGCATTGGCGGACGGCAGCAGATTCCGGTCGACGTGCGCGTCGTTTGCGCCACGAACCAGAATCTCGAGCAGCGCATGACGGAAAGCAAGTTCCGCGAGGATTTGTACTATCGGCTGAACGAGGTCATCATCCGCCTGCCGCCGCTTCGCGATCGGGGAGAGGATTCCGTTCTCCTCGCAAGCTTCTTCATCAAGCGCTTCAATGTCCAGTTCGATCGTAAGCTGAAGGGTTTCACGCCCGAGGCGATCGCGGCGATCGCGACCAATCCTTGGCGCGGCAACATCCGTGAACTGGAAAACCGGGTAAAGCGCGCGGTGGTCATGGCCGACGGCGCTCAGATCACGGCGGAAGACATGGAATTGACGGCCTCCGAACTGGCGGAGGAAGATCTCGATCTGCGCAACGCGCGAACCCGCGCCGAACGTATTGTTGTGCAGCGCGCCTTGGCGCAAAGTAACGGCAATCTGACGATCGCATCTAAATTACTGGGCATCAGCCGTCCAACTCTTTATGGGTTGTTGGAAGGATTGGGCATGCCGATCGCGCAGCTTGCGGCCACCGAGCCGCCGTCGTAAAAAACGCAAATAAGCGACTGGAATTTCAGTCGATGCCCGTTACGGGGGACCTTTGATGATTTTTGGCCAGCTTCCAATCGTTTCGTCGGGAACGCGGCGCAACTGGCGCTCGGGCGCTCTCCTCGCCGCCCCGCTCCTGTTCGCGGCCGCGGGAGGGTTCGCGCCATGCGCCAATGCGGCGACCAACGACCCGACGGTCGCTCAGAAGCACGAAGCCGAAGCCGATCAGCTGATCGCCAAGGATGACCTGAAAACAGCCGAGATCGAGCTTAAGAACGCCGTCAAGGCTGACCCCGAAAATGGGCCGCTCCGGCTTAAGCTCGCGGACCTCGAAATCCAGAACAACGACATCGAAGGCGCCCAGGTCGAACTCAAGATGGCGCGGGAGCATGGCGGCGACGAAGCCAAGATCGTCCCGCTGCTCGGCCGCACCTATATGATTCAGGGAAAATTCGAGCAGTTCCTTAACGATTATCCCGTCAAGGACGACTCGACGCCCGAGGTAAAGGTCGCGACGCTGGTGACCCGCGCCGAGGCGCAAATCCAGTTGAAACATATCGAGGATGCCCGTTCCTCGCTGATCGCCGCGGAGCAGATCGATCCCAAATCGTTGCAGCCCAAACTCGGACTGGCGCGCATCGACTTCACGCTCGGACAATATGACGACGCGCTGAAGAAGACGGACGAACTCCTGGAACTGAAGCCTTCGCCCGACGCGCACCTGATCAAAGGCGAAATCCTGATCCATAAGGGCGACAATGCGGGGGCCATCGCCGAGTTCGACGCGGCGATCAAGGCCGATCCGAATAATTTCGGCGGCTACATCGAACGGGCGCAGTTGAATATAGCGCAAGGCAACGACGCAAAGGCGCAGGCCGACGTCAACACGGTGCTCGCGGCGGCGCCCCGATCGGTGCCGGCGCAATATCTTCAGGCGCTGCTCCAGGCGCGCGCCAAAGATTACGCGGCCGCCGACACGACCCTCACGAAATACCAGACGGCCTTCGGATCATTCCCTCGGGGATATTACCTGTTGGCCGTCGTGAAGCTGCAGGAGAAACAATTCGAGCAGGCCCAGGCTGCGATCACGTCCTATTTGGCGTCCGTCCCGGACGATATCGGGGGCCAGAGGGTCGAGGCCGAAATCATGTTGCGCAAGGGCGACGCGGCGCACGCCGCCGATGTGCTCGAGAAGGTCACCGCCGATATGCCGGACGACCCTCAGTCCCTGGCGATGTTGGGCGAGGCCTATATGCAGCTCGGTCGCGGCCAGCAGGCGATCGACGCGTTCGATCGCGCCTCTAAGCTGGCGCCGGACAACGTCGCCGTTCTGCGTGGACTGGCGCTCAATCGCCTCGCGGTTGGCGACAACGCCGAGGGCACCAGCGAGTTGGAGCGCGCCCTCAAGCTCGCGCCGACCGATTCGACGACAGGCATCGCGCTCGTGTTGGATTACATCCGCCAGCGTAAATTCGACGAAGCGGCCAAGCTGGTCGCCGATTTTCGCCAAAGCGACCCCAATAACGCGGTCATCGCCAATTTGTCTGGTCGGGTGGAGTTCGCGCGCGGAAAACTGTCCGCGGCCGAGGCGGACTATACCGCGGTCGAAAAGCAATTTCCCGATTACGCGCCGGCCAGGCTTCAGCTCGGCGCCATCTACATGGCCGAGGGCGAGCCCGCGAAAGCCCGGGGCGAGTTTGAGTCCGTGCTCGCGAAAGACCCGCTCAGCTTGCCGGCGCTGCAGAATATCAGCGCTATCGACATCAACGAACAGCATCTCGACGAAGCCCTCGACCTTTGGCAAAAGGCGCATCGCCGCGAGCCCGACAATGTCGGCGTCACCATCGGCCTCATTCAGGTGCTGATCGCCAAGAAAGATTTCGACGGCGGCCTGTCGATCATTCGAGACATGCAGGTTCGGCTGCCCAACGAGCCTCGCCTTTACGCGATGCGGGCCGAGCTTGAGCTTCAAAAGAATACCCCCGGCCCCGCGGTCGTCAGTTTGCAACGATTGACGGATTTGGCCCCGCAGGACCCAGCCGCCAAACGCGATCTGGCGATCGCCGAGGAAAAGTCGGGCGATCTCTCCGCGGCGATCGCAACGATCGGCGAATCGCGCAAGCTCGACCCCAGCAATATCGGTCTGGCGGCTGAGCAGGTCAGGCTTTTGGGCGAACGCAGCCCGGACGACGGAATCGCCGCGGCGCAAAGACTGGCCCAGGAGATGCCAGACCAACCGATGGCGCAGGCGCTGGAAGGCGATTATTTGGTGTCGCTGAAGCGGCCGGGCGACGCGATGTCCGCCTATCAGCGCGCGATGCAGGCCCATCCCTCGCTGACCCTGGCCGAAAGGATCGCGGCCGCGGAGGTGCGCGACGGCAAGCAGCCCGCGGCCGCGAAGACGCTCGCCGATTGGGCGGCGGCGCACCCGACCGATGTCGCGAGCAAATTCGCGGTCGCGAATTTCGCGCTGACCCAAAAGGACTGGGCGGCCGCCAAGGACGATTACGAGGCGCTGGCGAAGGAGCAGCCCGACAATCCGCTGATCCTCAATAATCTGGCGGTCATCTACCAGCGACAGAACGATATGGCCAAGGCGGCCGAATATGCTCAAAAAGCGCACGACGCGCTGCCGCTCAACGCCTCCATCACGGACACGCTGGGTTGGGTTCTGTTTAATAAAGATAAATCGCCCGCCGCCCTGAAATATTTACAGGAGGCCCATATGGCCTCACCGAACGATTTGGATATCCAGTATCATCTGGCCTATGCGCTGGACGCCACGGGCGATAAGGCGGGCGCGACCGATCTCTTAAAGAAGGCGGTCGCCGCGGGTCGTGACTTCGATAACAAGAAGGACGCGCAGGCCCTGCTCGACAAGATCGGCAAAGGCTGAACCGACCGGTAGACGCGGTCGCCGCGACGCGCCTTTCCGTATTCCCGTCGCTCTAACCTCCGGCGAGTAGGCGCTCGATCCCCGCCCGGATTTCCGCCAGCGCGGAGTCGACCGCCTGCTCGCGAGACGCCGCGGGCGTGGGCGACCCAAGCCGGCTGGCCGCGTCAGCCAGGCGTTCGATCGGATCGGCCAGCATCTCGGCGATATCGCGGGCGATGGCTCCGGCGTCCAACGGCGTCGCCGCCGGACTTAAGATAGGCTGCTTAGGGGCGCCCTGATTGATCGCCGGCTGGAATATGGCGCGCGGCGCGCCGGTTGCGCGCATGGGCGGCACGGTCTCAGCCATGGTCCATGCGATGAGCGGCGAGAGCCCAAGAACGGCAAGGTAACGCGCCAGACTGACGACGAACCATCCTGACGCGCCGGCCGCGAGCGCGAGCTCCCACCCCGTTCCAGCGATCACCCCGAAAATCGCCAAGACGGCGTCGCAGGCGAGCACGATGGCGGGAAGAGGCGCGATCGTCCGGCTGAGCGTCAGGCGGTCGCGCCATACCGTCTCCAGCGCCAGCAGCGTTGACGGATCGTAGGGCGTGGATTCTGGAATCGCGGCGGCGAGGCCGGCAATGGCGGTCTCGGCGAAGATCGCGCGCCAGTCGGGGGCGTTCGCGCGTTCAAGCCCGGCGGCGTCTATGCGCGCCTCGGCGACGCGCCGTCGGACCAAGTTTGTCTCAACGATTCCGCCGGCCACCGCCGTCGCCAAGGCGACCACCGCGAAGAGGCCGACGGCGCAGGTCATTGCCCAGGCGAGATGATTAACCGGGACCCATAGCGCGGCCGCGACATCCGCCGAGCCCGTCGGCGCCAACGCGACGATTTCGCCCCAGGCGAAACAACAGGCCGCAAGGACCGCGACGCCGGCGATGACGCCGAGTATGATCGCCAGAACGCGCGAAATCATCGGCCGCCCTCCTTTTCGATCGCTCCGATCGCCTTCGTAGATTGCCCAAACGCGGGCCGATCCCGACCGATCGAACGCGAATCGGTATGTATGCCGACCAATATCAAATCGCCGTCTTTTCCGCCAATGGCTGAAATATCCGCCGTGGCGCCGCAGGCTGCTCGTGTCGGCCGGCGCATCGCCGAAGTCGAGCGCAATACGATTAATTCGTTGTTTTTCTCGATCTATCCTGCTCAATGCATATGAACTTTTATTCAAATAAGCGCCAAATGAATTTGTATGAAGGAAAATCCGCGCAAAGACGACGCCCCTTCCTTGGAAAACGATACTCCCCTTTGCTCCTGGCCGCCGCACCTGCTATAGGTTTAATCAGTTATAAGTTTGCGAATCACGATGAAATTAAGCGCTCTTTGTATCGCTGGCCTGGTTCTCGCCCTCGCGGGTTGCGGCGGTTCGCAACCTTCGGAGGCCGTAATACAGGCGCGTGCTTCGACGGCGGTCTATCGGATCGGTCCGCTCGATAATCTTGAGATTTTTATCTGGCGCATGCCTGAGTTGTCGCGCGGCGTTACCGTTCGGCCTGACGGACGTATCTCGGTGCCGTTGATCGACGATCTGGTCGCGACTGGCAAGACGCCGACCCAGCTTGCGCGGGATATCGAGGCGCAGCTTATGAAATACGTGCAGGACCCGACGGTGACCGTGATCGTTGGCGGGTTCCATGGTCCATTCAACCAACAGGTGCGTATCGTCGGTGAGGCGTCCGACCCGCAGGCGATACCGTATCAGGCCAACATGACGGTGCTGGACGTCATGATCGCGGTTCACGGCCTAACGAAATTCGCCGCGGGAAATCGCGCGGAAATCGTCAGGACGATCAATGGTAAGGAGGCTGTGATTCCAGTGCGCATTGACGATCTGATCAAGGATGGCCAGATCGAAGCCAACATGGCGGTTGAGCCGGGAGACATCCTGATCATTCCGCAGGCTTGGTTTTAGGAAGCGGCTATGGGTTCGATTAAAGTTCTTATCTTTCAATACGCGCGGGACATATGGCGCCGGCGTTGGTACGCCGTGGGCATCGCGTGGGCGATTTGCCTGCTGGGTTGGATCGCCGTTTCGCGTATGCCGAACGTGTACGATTCCAGCGCCCGCGTATATATGAACGCGGATGAGGCGTTGACGCCGCTGCTGCGCGGCATCGCTGTGGAAAGCGACATCGACGCGCGGCTGGAGCGCATGCAGCGCACACTGCTCAGCACCACCAATATGAAAAAGCTGATCCGGATGACGGATCTCGATTCCCGCGTGAAAGACAATGCGGATCGCGAAGCGATGGTGGCGATGCTCCAGAAGAACATCGTCGTGAAATTGCAGACCCGCAATCTTTTCACCATCAGCTATTCCGATACCGATCCGCAACTGGCGCAAAGCGTGGTGTCGAACGTGCTGTCGCTGTTCATGGAGTCGAGCGCCGGTGAATCGCGCACCGACATCGACAGCGCGCAACGCTTCCTCCAGACGGAAATCGACCGGCTCGAGACACAGCTTCGCGAGGCCGAGCGCAAGAAATCGGAATTCCAAACCCGCTATTACGATCTTCTGCCCAATGGCGATAATGGCGGCTCGAGGCTGGAAGAGGCCCGCGCCGACGTTCAAAAAATCACCGAGGATCTGAACGACGCCATCGCCGAGCGCGATTCGCTGCAAAAGCAGCTCG
>CAJCJC010000320.1 GCA_903970575.1 Alphaproteobacteria bacterium | reverse complement strand
ACCGCCGCGCCCGCGATGAAAAACGGCGCCCCCGGCAGGCCCGGCAGGATCACGCCGATAACCCCGACGCCGATCATAAGCCAGCCGAATTCGGTGGTCAGCGTCTCGAAATCGAAGACCGGTTTTGGGCTGTCCGCCCCGCCGCCGCTCACGCTTGCACCGTCTTCGCCGCCCGCCCGCCATCCGCGAACCCCTTCATGACCGCGTTACCTTTGGGGACCGCGCGCGCCACGAACAAGGCCGAGAAAACGGCGGCGTAAGCGATGAAATAGGCGCTGGTATAGGTCGCCCGCGAAACCGTCAGCCCGATATCGGACACGGCGTCAGTCACCGACTGGAGGAGTTTGTCCGCCTCGGCATGCTCGCTGGAATCGATCGTATCCGTTGACATTGCGGGTCTCCAACTTGGATCAGTTACGCTGAAACGGCGAACGCCATGATAGCACGGCGCGATTTCAAAAGCTTGCGATCCGCGCGAATTGCATTCCTGCCAAGCAGACAACCCGAAACTGGCCAAATCTCGCCCTCGGGGCAATCGGGTGAACACGAATATTTAGGCGAGTCATATTCCTCGTCCCAGCGGGGAGAGGAAGGGGCCCATCACGCGGCGATGGGAAGGCGAGGGGGCGCCGCCACGGGCTCCGGCGCAGGATTTTCATTCAGGTGCAAAGTCTAAAAGATTTATGCGCGGCGCGCTTTCAAGGAGTAGCAAAGAATAAATTCATAAACTTCGAGTCTCTGTGCCTTTGTGGTTAAACTCATAAGTGGACCAGCAGCGCATACGCAGGCGCCCCGCGCCCAAGGATTTGGACGCAAGGTCAAGTTTTTCACGCTCGATAATCATGACGAACAAGGATCGATCGGCAAAACGCCAATCATACACCGCACCCAGGCCCCGCTCACCCGGGCGGTCCGCGTCCATGGCCGATTCCGGCGGCCCCGCGCCGCGTCATCCACCGGTCGACCGCCTTCTTGGCGGCCGCCGAGGAACCGATCCCGGCCACCGCCGCCCGCACCACCGGCCCCAACACGAAGGCCGAAAGCCGTTTGCCAGCCTTGGCGCATAATGGCGCGGCCGCCGGTTCTGCGGAGGCGCCATCATCGGCGCACGCTTCCGGCGAGCTGGAATTCGCCAAATCGGCGCTCGAAGAATCCGCCGCGCGCTCCTCCGGCTCCCGCCGCGCCTTTGGCGCGAACGGGTCCTCGGCCGGCGCCGCGACCCGCAAATCCTTGCGAATACGCGCGACCACCTCATCCAGCGGGCCGTGATTGTAATCGTAATCGTTCCCGATATCGCCAAAGGCGAGTACATCGCCGGGGCGTCCCCGATTGTCGTTGGCCCCGGCATCCGGCGCATGAATCCCGCGCGGCGCATCGCGATCCGGCGCGGGGCGCAAGCCCATCAGCTCCATCTCCAGAACGATCACCTGCCGCACCGCACGGCTGGTGCGCATGAACTCTACTAACAACCCATCCTTGCTGGCCAGCAGCGCCGCCTCCGCCGGCGTCGCCTTGCCCTGCATGCAACGCGATATCCGCTCCGCCCCCGCGATCCCAATCTCGCGCAGCCGGGCCAGCTCATCCAGTCGCGAATCCCTGAACCCATCCAGCGCGTCATGCGAAAAGCCGCCCGTCGCCTCGGCCGGCGCGGCGCTCTCTTCGCTTGTTTTGTGTGCGTTCGATCTCATAATGAATATAATAGGAACAAAAAGGCATGATCGTCAAGTGGTCGCCGACTCGGATTCGCGTTCATCGGCGATTATTTCGCCGCAAGGGACGCGGAGAAGCTTGGATGGCGGCGAGCTTGGATGCCGCGAGGCAGAACATCATTCGATGCCAAATCTAGCGCCGGTACAAAACAAATCATGCCCTTGAATCCGACTCAGTTTCGATATATCTATAAATTCGTTATATCGAAATTATATCGGAAAACATGAGACATTTACATTTTAGACGACCCGACCGACGGTTTGCGCGTGATGAGCTGGGACGCGAAGGCGTAGAGCGTGGATCGGGCCACCACCGGTTCGGGCGCGGCGGCGGGCGGGGGGCGCGCGTTTTCGATCATGGGGCCTTGCGGCTGGTCGTGCTGACCCTGATCGCGCAGCAGCCGCGCCATGGATATGAGATCATCAAGGCTATCGAGGACCGGCTTGCCGGCAGTTACAGCCCCAGCCCCGGCGTCATCTATCCCACCCTGACCATGTTGGAGGAACTGGGCCACGCCACGGTGGAGGAAAGCGGCGGCAAAAAGCGTTACGCCATTACGCCCGAAGGTGCTGCCTATCTCGCCGTTCACCAAACGGCCGCCGACGCCGCGCTGGCGCGCATGAACGCGGTCAGCGGCGCCCATGGCGGCGGCCCTGCCCCGCAGCTCATCCGCGCCATGGAGAATTTGAAAATGGCGTTGCGCCTGCGCATGGGGCGCGGCCCGCTAACCGAAGAAGAATTACGCAGCGTCGCCGAAATCGTTGATGCCGCGGCCATCGCCATCGAACGAAGTTGAAAGAAGCCCATCATAATAAAATACGAAGCCAATATCCGGACCGAAAACGCCAGCCGCTACCTGCAACAGCTTTGCAAGCATTGGAGCCACAAATTCGCGGCCGAATTCGACCCCGATCATGGCGTAGTTCACTTAAACGGCGCCGAATGCATCTTCGATGCGGAATCCGATCGGCTTTTAATGGCCTTGGAAAGCGACGATAAAGAGGCATTCCCAAGATTATGCGATGTCGTCACTGAACATCTGAAACGCTTCGCCTTCCGTGAAGAGTTGGTCGTGTCCCCTGGCGTGGTGTATGAGCGGCTCCAGCCGATGAGGCCCGCAGGGCGGCGTAGCCGTCCGAAGGGTCTTATCGGCT
>CAJCJC010000319.1 GCA_903970575.1 Alphaproteobacteria bacterium | reverse complement strand
CATAACCCTCCAGCCGCGCGGTCTGCATGGCGCGGATCGAGATCTCGACCGGCTTCTGACCCGCGACGATCGGCAAGGTCGCGACCTTGGCCTGCTCGCCCAACACGCGAAGCTGTTCCTGTGCGGCCGGGCGGTTGACGTCCAGCGACGCCATCAGCACGCGCTTGCGATCCCGCTCCGTCAGGCGCTTGGCGATCTTGCCGGTCGTGGTGGTCTTGCCCGACCCTTGCAGGCCGACCATTAGGATCGGCACGGGCGGTACGGCGGACAGGTTTAGCGATTCATTGGCCTCGCCCAGCATCTCCACCAGGCAGTCATGGACGATCTTGATGACCTGCTGCCCCGGCGTGATCGAGCGCAGAACCTCCTGCCCAACCGCGCGCTCGCGCACCTTGGCGACAAAGTCCTTCACCACCGGCAACGCCACGTCGGCCTCCAGCAGCGCCACGCGCACCTCGCGCAGCGCTGAGACGACATCGTCCTCCGACAGCGCGCCCCGGCCGCGCAGCTTCGTGAAGATGTCGCCCAGGCGACCTGTCAACCCGTCAAACATAACGCTTCGTCACAACTCCAGCCTGTCAAATCCAGCCAAACGAAAAAGGCCAGTGGGCGAAACTCGCCGACCGGCCAATCCCCTTGGGGATATCTAAGAACGGGTTAGTAGCGGGCGAGGGGGAGGCGTGTCAAATCTTGGCGCCGCTCGCCGCTCATACTTCCGGCTCCAGGCTTGGCGCGTCGGCCCTGACCGGCCGGGCGCGGCGTTGGCGCATCATCAATATAGGCAGGCAGCCCAGATACGCAGCGCCCACACAGAGCAACGCCGCCCAGGGCATATCGACCGAGGCCCCGGCGAATATGCCGATCATGGCCAGCACCGGCAGGCGCAAGCGCGGCCTGACATGGATCGCGTTCAGCGATGGCGTCGGTAGGCGGCTCACCATCAGCAACGCGGACCCCACCGTCCACAGCGCGATCAGGAACGGGTGAAAGCTCAGCGCCGGCCCAATCTCGAAACTCGCGATCACCGGTAGAATGGCGAGGCCAGCGCCCGCCGGCGTCGGCACGCCGACGAAAAACGGCGCCTTGGCCTGCCTAAGGCTGGTCGTGCTCAGCGCCGCGTTGAACCGGGCCAGGCGCAGCGCCGCGCAGATGCCGAACGCCAATGTCGCGAGCCACCCGAAATTTCCCGCGCCGTGCAAGCTCCAGAGATAGAGCAGAATGGCCGGCGCCACGCCGAAACACACGACGTCCGAAAGACTGTCCAACTCCGCCCCGAACCGGCTTTGCGCGTTCAACAGCCGCGCCGCGCGTCCGTCCAGCACGTCGAACACGGCGGCGATCGCGATGGCGATGACGCTCGCCTCCCACCGCTCCTGAATGGCGAACCGGATGGCGTTCATGCCCGCCGCCAAAGCCAGCGTCGTCAACGCGTTGGGCAGCAATCTGACGACCGAGGCGTTGTCCAGCCCGGCCCGTCCGATCCTGCTCTCGCCGATATGCGCGCGGATCGCGGACGGCCGGCGATTCCGCGGATCGATCTTCATCATAGAATGGCGCCGATCCGCGCCGGTTCGGCGCTCGCTAAATCCGCCAGCACCGTCTCGCCGCCGATCGCGGTTTGGCCCACCGCGACCAATGGCTGGATATCGGGCGGCAAATACACATCCACCCGGCTGCCGAACCGGATCAGCCCATAGCGCTCGCCCGCGGCCAGCGCCTGTCCATTGATGACGCTGGTGACGATCCGCCGCGCCACCAACCCGGCGATCTGCACGAACACGATCTCTCGGCCGCCATGAAGCCGGTAGCGGATCGCCATCCGCTCGTTCACCTCGCTCGCTTTGTCCAGCGAGGCGCTTAGAAATTTTCCAGGATGATAGGCGGCCAGAACGATCGTTCCAGCGGCCGGAGCACGGTTCACATGTACGTTGAAGATATTGAGAAAGATGCTGATCCGGAGCAGCGGCCCCGTGTCCATATCAAGCTCCGGCGGCGGCGGCGCCATCGTGATCATCGAAACTCGTCCGTCGGCCGGACTCAGGATCAGGCCCTCGCGTTGAGGAACCGTTCGACTTGGATCGCGAAAGAAGTAGACGCACCACAGGGTGGCGATGACGCCGATCCAGAACAGTATGGATGAGAAGGTCGCGAATAAGGCCGTGATCGCGGCGAAAGCGGCAATGAAAGGCCAGCCGGCCCGGTGGATCGGCGTTATGACGGTTGCTAAGGCGGACATACACTCAACTGGTTGTTATTGGCTGGCGATCGTCTGGCGGGCGCCGCGTTCGGCGCGCATAAGAATGTAACGCAGTATGACCCCAGATGGCCGCGCTTACAAAATCCGCGCATGCGGCCTGGAGATTCTTCATGACCCTCAAGGATTCCCGCGCCTTCCTGGCTGAGTTCGGCAGATCCCCGCGCGCGATCGGCGCCATCGCGCCCAGCTCCCGGTATCTGGCCGAAGCCATGATCCAGCCGGTGGACTTCAAAACCGCGGGCCTGATCGTTGAGTTCGGTCCGGGCACTGGCGTGATGACGGACGCGATCCGGCGCAAGCTGTCGCCCCAGGCGCGGTATATCGGGGTCGAACTCAATCCACGCTTTTGCGCGGCCCTGTCGTCGCGCTTTCCTGGGCTGGTTTTCGTGAACAGAGGCGCGGAGGATATCGAGGCGATTCTGGACCCTGGTGACGTGGGCGCCGTCGACGCCATCATCTGCGGCCTCCCCTGGGCGTCGCTGCCGGTGAGCCTGCAAGCCGCGATCATGGCCGCGATCGTACGCGTACTCCGCCCCGGCGGCATCTTCGTGACCTTCGCCTATTTACAGGGCGTCATGCTACCCGCCGCCCAGTCGCTCCGCCGCCGCCTGAAAACCGGCTTCGCGCGGGTGGAAACCACCAAGATAATCTGGCGCAACCTGCCGCCAGCCTTCGCCTATGTCTGTTATGCCGGCGATAAGCCGAGCGGCTACAAGAGCGAGGTTGAACGTCAGATGGCGCTCGGGGAGAAAATTATGCATGATGACCGGGATATTCTGCGCGCGCTTAGCCCGCTCTAATCCTCGTCCGGCTCCAGAATCGCCTTCAGCATCCCCTCGGGATCGTTCAGAAATCGCCGTGTCACCGCGAAATGCTCTGTGGCGCGGTAGGAGATTTCGCGGGGTCCCTCCTCGGACATGGTGAAGATCGTGGCGTGCGGATAGGCCATCAGAATCGGCGAGTGGGTCGCGATCAGAAATTGCGCGCCGTCCATGACCAAATCGTGCATCAGCGATAGCAGCGAAAGTTGCCGCGTGGGGGACAAGGCCGATTCCGGCTCGTCCAGCACGTAAAACCCGCTGCCATTGAAGCGATTGGTGACGAGCGCGAGGAACGATTCGCCATGCGATTGTTCGTGCAGCGATTTATCGCCATAGCGCGTGCCGCCGAGCGCCTCGATCGTCGAGGCGAGATTGTAGAAACTCTCGGCCCGCAAAAAGAACCCGTCGCCGGCCCGATGCCGGCCTCGGGAGAGCCTCAGATGGCGATGCAGGCCCGAATGGGATTCCCGCGTCGCGAAAACGAAATCCCGGCTCCCGCCCTCGGGGTTGAAACCCCAGGCGATGGCGATCGCCTCCAGCAACGTCGATTTACCCGAGCCGTTCTCGCCCACCAGAAAGGTCACCGGCTGATCGAAAACCATGTCTCGGAAATTATAAATGGCGGGCACGTTGAACGGATGTTCGTCAAAGCTCGGAATGCCGCCGTGCAACAGGGTCGCTTGAAGGAGATAATTGCGAGACGCCAGTCCGGAAATCTTGCCGCTCATCCTGGCCGCCCCGGACTCAAAGCGTGGGGACCCAACCGTCCGGGTCGTTCAGAAACCGTTCGACCTGATCGAGCGTCTCCGGGTCGAAATACCCATCGGCGCGGGCGACGTTCAGCACGTCGCGCCAGGTCGCCAGCGCGTGCAGGCGAACGCCCACGGCCTTCAACGATTCAACGCTTTGCGGGAAGATGCCGTAATGGAAAATGACGAAGGCGTCCTTCACCTCTGCGCCCGCCATCCGCAGCGCCTCGATGAATTTGAGCTTGCTGCCGCCATCCGTGGCAAGGTCCTCGACCAGCAAAACGCGGTCTCCCTCGGTCAGCACACCCTCGATCTGCGCCATCCGACCAAAGCCCTTGGGCTGCTTGCGCACATATTGCATCGGCAGGCCAAGCCGGTCGGACAGCCAGGCGGCATAGGGGATGCCTGCTGTCTCGCCGCCGGCGATGGCGTCGAGCGCCTCATAGCCGATATCGCGGATCACGGTCGCGGCGGCGAAATCGAGCAAAGCGGTGCGGGCGCGCGGGAAGGAGATCACCTTGCGGCAATCGACATAGGTCGGCGCCTTGCGCCCCGAGGTCCAGATGTAGGGCTCGCGCGCATTGAAGGAAACCGCCTTGATTTCCAGCAGGATGCGGGCGCTTTGTGCGGCGATGGCTTCAGCGGTGGGAAGGCCTGAGGGAAGCTGCATGGTTATCCTATCGGTCTTAGTGGCCTGTCGGTCTTGGGGCCTGTGACTTAGGCGGCGATGCGCCAGGCGAGCGTTTCGCCGGCGCGGAAAGGGCGTATCTCATTGCCGTCGGGCAGCGCCACCGCCTCCGGCACGGTCATCGGCGACCGCTCCAAGGTGATGGTCTGTACGTTGACCGGCAGGCCATAAAAACGCGGGCCGTTCAGGGATGCAAATGCCTCCAGCCGGTCCAGCGCGCCGGCCGCGTCGAAAATCTCGGCGTAAAGTTCGATCGCCGTCGGCGCGTTGAAGATGCCGGCGCAACCGCAGGCGGTCTCCT
>CAJCJC010000318.1 GCA_903970575.1 Alphaproteobacteria bacterium | reverse complement strand
TACGCCAATAACGCTTCGCCGGACGAACCGTTCGGCGCGCAGAACACGAAGTCGATCTCGGCCACTCTGTATGCAACGCCAAGCGACAATTTTTCGAGCCGGCTCTTCGCCACGTATTTCAAATACGATGACGGCCTCAGTCAGGCGGTGACGCTGCCGGGCGCCAGCCCCGTTGGCGGCGGCGGCTTCGGCGGATATATCCCAACAGGCTATACCAGCACCTGTAATCCGGGCGGTCCGTCCGGGCGTCTGGCGAATGGGGCCTTGACCGGCAATTTCTACCCGTGCGGCGCGTTCGGCACCATTCCGTCGGGGTTGATCGCCTCCTCGGCGGTGTTGACGAAGAACGAGCTGTATGTGCTCAGCACGCCCCCCAATTACCCCCAGTTGATCGGCAAAGGGTATTGCAATCATTTCGGCGTGTGCAGCGACAATATCGGCACGCATTTGATCACCGATTACGATCTGGATGACGGCATCAAGATCAGCAACATCACTGCCTATCACCGCAAGGATGTCGCCGATCTCGTACCCGCCGATAACCAGAATTCCCAGCAATATCCCAATCCGCTCTACGGCAACCCTGCCTTTCCGTTGGCGCCGTCGTTTGAATTGTTCGACTATAACATCCAGACGCGGACCGAGGATTACAGCACCGAACTTCGCGCGACGTCACCCCAAGATCAGCCGTTTCGGTGGACGTTCGGCTCGAATTACGTGCATGCGGCCGAGACGACTGAACTTTACTTCTATACGCCGACCGGTTCGTTGCCGACGTTCGGCGCCAATCAGCGCTTCGGTGTGGTTTACGCCGATTCGGAGGGCGTGTTCGGCGAAGTTTCCTATGAGCCGATCGAGGGTTTAACGTTTACGGCTGGCTTGCGCTGGCAGGAAGACACGCTGACCAGCCTTGGTTCAAGCACGCTCAGCCCCGTATTCAACCATTCCTATTACAGCCGGTCGCCGCGCGGCTCGGTCGAGTATAAGGTCGACCCGGATTTGACCGTTTACGGTTCCTGGGCTTTGGGCGTGCGGCCAGGCGGCTTCAATACCGCTCTGATCTCCTTGCCTCAGCCGTTGATCAACCAGATCGTGGCTCAGACCGGCAGCGCCGCGGTCGCCTATAAGCAGGAAAAACTCTATACTTACGAAATTGGCGCCAAAGGCGCCTTCTTCGATAATACCATTCGCGCCAATGTGTCCGCCTATCGCGGTAAGTTGGCCGATCAGCAGACCGACTCCACCGCCTTGACGACCTATGACATCGAGAAATACGGCGGTCGCTTCGACATCATCAGCAACCAGGGTGAAGTCAATATTTGGGGTATTGAAGGCGACGCTCACTGGAAAGCCCTGCCGATCCTCGATCTCTCCGCCACGGCGGGGTGGAATCACACCCAGGTGGTTGGGTCCACCTGCTATGCCTGCTACCTCGTTACGGGCAATTATCATGCGGACGACGGCAAGGCGATGCCGGGCGCCCCGCAATATACGTTCTCCGTCGCGGCGGATTTCCGGGATCATTTGCTCGGAACCTGGGATTGGTTCGCTCACGGAGACTTGGCGTATAAAGGTAAGCAGTTCATCGATCAGGAGAATCTGTCCTGGATACCCGCCTTCATCGATGTCGACTTCCAGGCCGGCGTCGAGAACGAATCCTGGTCTGTCGGGGCCTTCGTTAAGAACGCCACCGATTATAAGGGCCTGATCGGGGCGCAGATCAGCTCGGACGAAAACTCAGGTTCGAACAACGCCATCCGTGGCGGCTTGAGCGATCCTCGGGAATACGGCCTGCGCGCCAAGTATAAGTTCGGGCCGTTCTCCGAGGAAACCGAAGCCGCTCCGGCCGCTTACGTTCCGCCGCCTGTCCAGCCGGCGAAGCCCGCGACCACCGCCCGCTCCTACATGGTCTTCTTCGACTTCAACAAGTCGGATTTGACCAGCCAGGCGGTTTCCATCGTCGATCAGGCGGCGGCGAACGCCGGCCCGGCCAAGGTGACGCAGCTTGTGGTGACCGGCCATACCGACACGGTGGGTTCCGACGCCTACAACATGCGCCTTTCCCGCCGCCGGGCGGAATCGGTCGCGGCCGAACTTGAAAAGAAGGGCATCCCGTCGTCGGAGATCGAGATCGTCGCCAAGGGCAAGAAGGACCTGTTGGTCCCGACCGCCGATGGCGTGCGCGAGCCGCAAAACCGGCGCGTGCAGATCGTCTACGAAGGCGGCGCGACCTCGTAACGCCTCGCTTCCAGGGTCAAATCCAACGGCGCTTCCGCAGGGAAGCGCCGTTTTTTTTATGCCTCCGTCATTGCGAGCTCACGGGTCCGGCTTCGCCGGCCCGAGGGGCATTTCCACCGGATATCGCGCGTTTCAATTTGGGGGGTTGGCGTTTTTAACCCACCGCGCAAAAAATTCATCGAGGCCCTTACCCGAACGACATCCAACAATCCCTTCTTCCCTATCGATGACAAATCCGATCGAAACCGGCTTTCGCCCTGTCAATCCCAATTTTTGGAGCGCATGCAATTTGCGTGATTTCCATCAATCGGTTTCCCGCCGGCCGATCCGGCCCTATTCTGCTTTTTCCCGCGCGGCTCAGCGCGATTTTGATTGGAGTCACGGCATGACGGACAACAAGGCGGTCATTCAGTCATTTTTCGACAAGCTGAACGCCCGCGATTTCGACGGGGCGGCGGGGTTGATGACGGTGGATTGCGTGCACCACACGGTCGGCCTGGGCGGCGGCGACAGGGTTGGCCGGGAAGAATGGCTGGGCATGGCGAAAGGGCTGTGGGCGTCATTCCCGGATCGGGCGATCAAAATTCATCAGATCATCGGCGAGGGAAGCCGCGTGGCGGCCCGATTGACCTGGACCGGCACGCAGAAGGGCCAATTCGCGCAAATCGCGCCGACGGGTCGCCCGGTCGAGGTAAACGGCGTCAGCGTCTTCGCCATGAAGGACGGCAAGATCACGGAACAATGGATGGAGCAGGACATCCTGGCGATGTATCAACAGCTTGGCGCCGCGCCAGGCCACTCCGACAATTGGCCAAAATTATAACCTGCAAGTCCGAAGGCGCTTTCGTGCGTCATCACCAGCACTCATCGGATATTTGATGCCAAAGCAGCGGATCATGATCATCGGCGGCGGCCTTGGCGGCGCCAGTCTGGCGTTGGGGCTGCTCCAGCGCGGCTTTGACGTAAAAGTTTATGAACAGGCCCCGGCGCTGGTCGAACAGGGGGCCGGTCTCACATTGCCGCCAAACGCGATGCGCGTCTTCAAGGCGCTCGGAATCTGGGAGCGGGTGCGCGACATCAGCGTGAAGCAATCCGGCGGCGCCTATGTTCATTACCGCACGGGCGAAATCCTCCGGGGCGTCCCGGACGGGGACTGGGTCGGAAAACCGGCGACGGTCGAGCAACTGGGACATACCCATCGGGGCGCGATCCATCTTCTTCTGGCGAACGCGGTGCGGGAGATCGCTCCCGATGCGTTCCTGGTGGGCCATCGCCTGAAAAGCTTCGAGGAAACGGATGCGGGCGTTATCGCCGAATTCGAAAATGGCGAACGCGCCGAGGCCGATATTCTGATCGGCTGCGATGGGCTGCATTCGGTCGCGCACAAAATCATGTTCGGCGAACGCCAGCCGCGATTTACGGGCGTGGTCGCGATGCGCACGATGATCCCAAGCGAGCTGGTTCAGCCTTTTCTAAGCGGCGGTCGGTTCATCAATTATGTGGGCCCCACCGCGAGCTTCCTGCGCTATGGCATCATGAACGCCACGCTGATCAATTGCGTCGGGCTGGCGCGCACCGACAAATGGCGCACCGAGGGCTGGATGAACGGTTCCTCGCGGGCGGAGTTTCTTGAAATCTACGGCGATTTTCATCCCGATGTCGTCGGCCTGATCGAGAACGCGCCGGAGAATTCCTTCTACAAATGGGCGCTTTACGATCGCGAGCCATTGGCCACCTGGAGCAAGGGGCGCGCCACCCTGCTGGGCGACGCGGCCCACCCGATGCTGCCGTTTCTGGGACAGGGCGCGACGACCGCGATCGAGGACGGATTGGTGCTGTCCCGCTGCCTGGAAACCTATCCCGATTATTCGCAAGCATTCGCGGCCTATGAGACTGCCCGTCGGGAGCGCACGGCGATGATCATGCGCGCATCCCGCGCGGAGGGCGAGGCGTTGGCCCAGCCAGACCCTTATCAATATGCGAATGTCAGTAAGGGCATGGGGGCGCTCGGTCAATATGACGCGGCGACGGCCGCGATCTGACCCAGGAGGAGGACGGATCGCACGATGCTTCAGGAAACCGTACAGCCGGAGCCCGTTTCCGCGCCGCCCACGTCCTCGGATAATTTCGTCGGCGCGCTCAACGCCCTGCTGGGCGTGGAGAACGTGCTTAGCGATTTGCCGTCGCGGGTTTTCTATTCCACCGACATCTTCACGCCGGGCGTGGTGGCGGAGCTGGTGATTCAGCCGCGTTCAGCCGAACAACTCGCCGCGGCGGTCGCGCTCTGCACCGAGGCCGGTCGGGTGGTCATCCCCCGGGGTGGCGGGTTTTCCTATACGTCCGGCTATATTCCGGTCGCGGAAAACAGCGTCATCGTCGATATCCGCGCGCTGAACCGGATTCTCGAAATCAATCCTCAAGACTCGTATATGGTCGTCGAATGCGGGGCGACCTGGAAACAGGTTTACGAGGCGACGACGTCCCAGGGCTGCCGCTGCCCCTATTTCGGCCCCATGTCCGGCTATCATTCCACGGTGGGCGGCGCGCTGTCGCAGGGGAGCTTCTTCCTGGGGTCGACGCAATACGGCACGACCGCCGATACCGTGCTGGGCCTTAAGGTGGTGCTGGCCGATGGTTCGATCGTTCAGACCGGATCGGGGGCCGCCACCGAATACGCGACGCCATTCTTCCGGAATTACGGCCCCGATCTGACGGGGCTGTTCCTGCATGATTCGGGCGCGCTCGGGTTCAAGACCGAGGCGGTGCTAAAGCTGATTCCAAAGCCCGAGCATGCGCGATACGCCACCTACGCCGTCGAGGACGGGGCGGTCGGCCTCGGGATCATGGCGGAGATCGCGCGGAGAGGCCTCGCGGCGGAATGCTATATGTGGGACCCGGTGATGGCCAAGACGGCCCGGGATCGCGCCACGCTGCGCGAGGGGATCAAGTCCGTAAGCGAGGCGGCGCGGTCCGGCTCGACATTGCTGGGCGGGCTGAAGGACGCGGCCAAGATGGCGCTGGCCGGGCGCGGCGTCTTCGATGGCGACGCCTATCTGCTGCACGTCGCGATCGACGACGTGACCGCGCTCTGCGCCGATGAAAAAATGCGTCTGGTCCAAGAAATGACCCGGCCGTTCGATTTGAGATCGGTCGAACCCACGCTGCCGCGCGTCGTCCACAGCACGCCGTTCACGGATTTCCTGGAGTTCGAGGCGGCCTCGCCAAGCCGCCGCCTGCCCACGCATGCGCTGTTCTCCCATTCCAACGTCGCCAAGGCGCATGCCGAGATGAGCGCCTATCTGGATACGCGCAAGGACGAACTGGGACAGCTCGGGATTACGTGGGGTTCGATTTGTTTCGCGGTCGGCGCCAATGCGATCTGCATCGAACCGCTGATCTATTGGACCGACCCTCAACTGGCGCTGAACGATCGGGCGCGAAACCTGACGGATATCGATGGGCTGGCTGAAAACGGCGAGGTTCCAGCCGCGCGCCTGGCGGTCAAGGAATTGCGCGCCAATCTGGTCGCGATCTTCACCCGGCATGGCGGCGTGCACATGCAGATCGGCAAGGACTATCCCTATCGCCAGACGCGCAAGCCAAATACCTTCGCGCTGCTGGAGAATATCAAGGCGATCCTGGACCCGGCCGGCCTGGTCAATCCGGGCGCGCTCGGACTGGCGCGGGCGCCGATTCCGTCACCCCAGTAACGCGCCCGCCGGCTTTGAGTCACCTCGCCGGAGCGGGAGGGGCGGCGGCAAGCGCCGCGGCGCAATCCGGGCTCAACTGAGACTTGTTGTCGGTCAGGCACTGACGGCGCGCCTCGCGACCCTGAGCGTCCGGACACAGCTTTTGCATGTCCGCCGCGCAGGCGGCGCGCAATGCGCCGCCCCGGCCCCTTTCGCCAGGCGCCTGAGAAGAATCGCCAGG
>CAJCJC010000317.1 GCA_903970575.1 Alphaproteobacteria bacterium | reverse complement strand
CGGCTGGCAGGTAATCACCTGATCGATCGCCCCGCCGATGCCGTCCCGCATGGCCGCGACGTGCTCCAGAAACGCCTGCTCGGTGACAAGCGGTCGCTCCTTCACCGAAATTCTGCCGACATGGTTGGTGACGCCCCTGGGTCGCAGCGCCTCGCATTCGGGCTGCATGGTCGTGTTGGTGGATGGCGCCACGATCCCGATCTTCTTGCGAAACCCCAGCCTGTCGGTCATTTTCTCTCCATACGCGCGCTTGGCGAAGTCGCGCCCCGTGTCGCTTCGACACGTTACCCAATCCGTGAAAGATGGGAAGATCAACCCCGCATGATGTGACTTTGCCGATGGGAGGCTGCGTGACGAACGAAACCGAGATCAGCGGCGGCATGGCGATCGCCAATCGGATCCGCCAGCATGGCGTGGAGACCGTTTTCGCCCTGGCTGGCGCCGGCCATACCCATCTGCTGCTGGCGCTTGAGGATTTGGGCGTCGCCATCGTCGGCAGCCGGCATGAGAGCGGAACGGTTGGGCAGGCCGACGGCTACGCCCGCGCCTCGGGCAAAATCGGCTTCGCCCTCATCATCGCCGAGCAAGGATTGCCGAACGCCATCACCGGAATCATGACCGCCTTCCAGGCCGGCTCGCCGGTCGTCGTCCTCATCACCCGCTTCCCGGATATCTGGGGCGAAGCCGCGGGCGAGTTCGTTCCCGACCATCATGCGCTGGTCACGCCCATCACCAAATGGGCGCGCACGGTCCCGTCGCCCGACCGTTTGGTCGATTATTTCGACGCCGCCTGCCGCTTCGCGACGGAGGGGCATCCCGGCCCCACGGTCCTGATCATCCCCGGCGACTTCCTGGCGAGGCGCGTCCCGGCCGCGTCGCCGCCCCTGCCCCGGCCTGCAAGCTTACCATGCGCCGATCCGGCCGCCATCCGCGAAGCAGCCACGATGCTGGCCGGCGCGCAACGGCCTCTGATCATCACCGATTCCGGCGCCGGCCGAAGCGGCGCCGGCGCGGCGCTGCGCCGTCTCTCGGCCGATCACGGGATCACCGTGCTCGGCCACAGCCTCGGGCGTGGCCTCGTGCCCGAGGATGATATCAGCGGCTTCTCCTGGTCCTATGCGCAGCCGGCGGCGCGTCTTGCCGATGTCGTCCTGTTCGCCGGGGCGCGCCTCAATATCTGGTTCGGCTTTGGCCGGCCCCCGCGTTTCGGCGCCGAGTCCCGCTTCATCCAGATCGACATCGAAGCCGAGGCCATCGGCCGCAATCATAATATCGACCTGCCCATTCAAGCCGACCCCGCCCGCGCGCTGTCACAGCTTGCCGACGAGCTCGACAGGCTCGGCGCACGCGCCCACGACAACACTTGGGTGAGCGATGTCCTGGCGGATCGCCGAAGCCGCATCGCGGCGCTCGAAAGGCCCAATGACGGCCCCATTCATCCGCTGGAAATCGGCCGCGCCCTGGCCGACAATTTTCCGGAAGACGGGTATCTGGTCGGTGACGGCGCGGATATCCTCAACTGGACTTACGGCAATCTGCGCGTCCGTCGGCAGCGCGGCTATATGGATCATCAACCGATGGGCGCCATGGGCATGGGGCTTCCGCTCGCAATCGGCGCCGCGGCTGCGGAAAAGGAGGTGTCGCGGCTGGAGGATAGGCCGGTTCGCCCGGTCGCGCTGGTGACGGGCGACGGCGCGCTTGGCTTTTTCGTCGCCGAACTCGATACCGCGCGCCGGGCGGGCTTGGCGCTGACGGTCATTGTCAGCAATGACGGCATGTGGAGCACGGAATACCACGGCCAGAAAAAGATCGTGGGACGCGCCGTCAACACGCTGCTCGGCCGCTCGAACTATGCCCAGGCCGCCGAAGCGTTCGGCTGCAAGGGAATTGTGATCGAGGACCGCGCGATGCTGGCCCCCGCCGTCGCCGCGGCGCTGGCCCAGGGAAGCCCAGTTCTCCTTGACGTGCATATCGATCCGGAGGCCGGACGTTTGCGCAAGGAAGACAAGCTGGTCAGCATGATCGTGTTCGAGGATTTGGCCCCCATGCCAGCCAAACGCCCATGAGGCGCGCCGCGTCCCCCCAGGACTTTGAAGATGGAATGGATGCGGCGCTCAGCGCGAAGGTCGGCGCCCTGCCCAAACTCGGCCTCTCGCTCGGGGCAGCCGAGGAAAGCCTGACGATCGTCGCATGGGAAACCTTTCTTCTTTTCTATTACACCCAGATCGTCGGCCTGTCGGGAACCTTGGCCGGGTTGGCGCTGGCGATCTCGCTGGTTGTCGACGCGGTGCTGGACCCGCTGATCGGAACCTGGTCGGACAGCTTGCGGAACGCGCCGTTCGGCCGCCGTCATACGATCATGCTGAGCGCCCTGATCCCGCTGGCGGTCGCGACCTATTTCCTGTTCGCGCCGCCCCATGGCCTGACGCAAATGGAGCTGTTCGCGTGGGTGCTGGTGTTCTGCGTGACATTGCGGGCGGCGATGACCGGCATTTCGGTTCCCCTTTATGCGATCGGCGGGGAATTGAGCCGCAACCCGTCGGAACGCACCGTGTTGATCGGCCTGCGCACCTTCGGCAGCGGCATTGGGCGGCTGCTGGCTCAGCCGGTCGCGCTTACTTTCTTTTTCGCGCCCACCGCCGCGTTCCCGAATGGGCAGTTGAACGGCGCGGCCTATCCCGGCTTTGGCGTGTTCGTAGGGGTCGGCGGCGCGCTTCTGGCGCTGCTGGCCGTGATCGGCACATACCGGCGGATTCGCGCTCTGGAGCGCCTGGAGCGAGGCCGCTCCATCCCACCCTTCTCGGCGCGCGGCTTCCTGGTTGAACTTTTTCGCGCGGCGCGAATCACGCCGAATGTCCGGATCGTGTTTCTGGTCGGCGCGAGCGCCTATCTGATCATGGCGCTGTTCAGCGCCTTCAAGCTTTATCTCGCGACCTATTCCTGGCGGGTGAGCCACGCCGAAATTAGGAATGTGTTCATGGCGGTCGGCATCGGCATGCTGGTCGCGGCGGTGATCGCGAAATGGGTGATCCGCGCGATCGACCGCAAACCCGCGCTGTTCCTCGGCGTCATCGGGTTTTCCCTCTTCAATATCGTC
>CAJCJC010000316.1 GCA_903970575.1 Alphaproteobacteria bacterium | reverse complement strand
CCGGGCGGCGGCGGCGCTGGAAGGGGCCAATGGTGTCGAGGACCGCCATCTCCTCCAGGTCGCGGCTTCCGCCTTGCGCCACCGCCTTCGTCGCAACCCGCTTGATGAGGCTGGTTCGACCGTCCGCGTCGAGCGGGCGATCGAAGAGTTATGGGCGGCGTGACGACGGATATTTTGGCGCCGGATTCGACGTGGCTGCCGGATTCGCCTTGGGATATGGCGATGCTCGCGGCGGCGGTCTTCGCGGTCGATCCCGCGGGCCTCGGCGGCGCATCGGTGAAAGCAAGAGTCGGTCCCGTGCGCGACAGGTGGATGGCGAGACTGCGCGACCTCCTGCCCGAGGACGCGCCGATGCGCCGCGTCCCGGTCGGCGTTTCCGATAGCAGGCTGCTGGGTGGCCTCGATCTGGCCGCGACCCTGCAAGCCGGGCGACCGGTCGCGGAGCGCGGCGTTCTGGCGGAGGCGAATGGCGGCGTAATCATTCTTCCGATGGCGGAGCGGCTCGACCCCGGCATCGTGGCGCGGCTGGGCGCTTGTCTGGATTCCGGCGAAATCCTGGTGGAAAGGGACGGGCTTGGGCTGCGCATCCCGTCCCGCTTCGGCGTGGTTGCGTTCGACGAAAGCATCGCCGAGGACGAACGCCCGCATCCGGCCCTGCTTGACCGGCTTGCCTTGCTGATCGACCTGGACCCGATCGGTCCCCGCGACATGGAGGATATCGAGGACGACCGAACGACCCGCGACGCGATCGACGCGGCGCGCGCGCGGCTGGATGGGATCACGATCGACGAACCTGTCCTCCGGGCGCTATGCGGAACGGCCATCGTACTCGGCATTCCCTCGATCCGCGCGGCGCTGCTGGCGCTGAAGGTGGCGCGAGCGATCGCGGCGCTGAACGAGCATGACGAAATCCTGGCCGAGGATGCCACCCTGGCGGCGAGGCTGGTTCTGTCGCCCCGCGCAACGGTAATCCCCGTTCCAGAGCAACCGGAACCGGACCAACCAGAACCGGACCAGCCTAAGCAGAACGAAGCCGAGTCTCTTGAAAACGAGCCTGACGAGCCGCGCCCGGAGCCGCCCTCCGAGCCAGATGATCAATCAAGCGATCCTGATGCCGGAGAGGACAACGCGGACCGGCCAATCGATGACCTCGTCCTCGCCGCCGCCGCCGCGTCGATCCCGGCCGGGCTTCTGGCGCGGATTCGCGCCAACGGCGCCGAGCGCGCACGGTCGGCCTCGGCGGGAAAGGCCGGCGCGCCGCGCAGCTCCAAGAAGCGGGGACGGCCGATCGGCGTTCGCGCGGGCGAGCCAAGGGACGGCGCGCGGCTCAATCTTATAGAGACCTTACGGGCGGCGGCGCCATGGCAACGCATTCGCCGCGAGGCGATGGGGCGGAGCAATCCTAATCGGATCGAAATCAGGCGTGATGATTTCCGCCTGCCGAGACTGAAACAAAGATCGGAGACGACGACGATCTTCGTCGTCGACGCCTCGGGCTCTTCGGCGCTCAACCGGCTGGCGGAGGCCAAGGGCGCGGTCGAGCTCTTACTGGCGGAGTGCTATGTCAGACGCGACAAGGTCGCGTTGATCGCCTTTCGTGGGCGCCAGGCGGAGCTTCTTTTACCGCCAACCCGATCGCTGGTGCGGGCTAAAAAATGCCTCGCCAACCTGCCGGGCGGGGGCGGCACGCCGCTCGCCAACGGTATCGACGCCGCGGCCGGTCTGGCTGAGGGCGTCCGGCGGCAGGGCGCGACGCCGGTCGTGATTCTGATGACCGATGGTCGCGCCAATATCGGACGCGGCGGCGCGCCCGGCCGGGTTCAGGCGGAGGCCGACGCCCGGGAATCGGCGCGCGCGCTGCGCAATGCCGGCCTGACCGCCCTGGTAGTCGACACCTCTCCCCGAACCCAGCCGCAAGCCGGGCGGCTCGCAATCGAGATGGGCGCCACCTATCTGCCGCTACCCTCGGCGGACGCCGCCGCGCTGTCCCGCGGCATTCGGGCGGCATCGGGTCGGCCAGCGGCCAGATGAGCCGCGCCGATCGCCTGGCCTACCGCCGGACCGCGCCGGAAAGGGCGGCCGGCCGCCTGGTGTGGGATGTCGATGGGGCGGATTGGCCAAACCGGATATTCAGCCGTTTTGTCCGCGCCGGCGGCCTGAATTGGCATGTCCAGGTGATGGGCAATGGGCCGGTCATCCTGCTCATTCATGGCACCGGCGCGTCAACCCATTCCTGGCGCGCCTTGGCGCCACTGCTGGCCGATCGTTTCACCGTAATCGCGCCGGACTTGCCCGGCCATGGCTTTACCGAGACGCCGGACGCCGAAGGGTTTTCGCTCCCCGGAATGGCGGCGGGGCTGAGCCTGTTGCTCGAAGCGCTGAGGGCGTCGCCCGTAATAGCAGCTGGACATTCCGCGGGGGCCGCAATCCTGGCGCGGATGTGCCTGGATGGACGGATCGCACCGTCCGCGCTGATCAGCCTGAACGGCGCCTTCCTGCCGCTTCGCGGACCGTCGGTCGCGCTGTTTTCGCCATTGGCGAAAGTGCTGACGGCCATCAAGCCGCTGCCCCGACTGGTCGCCCGGGTCGCCGCGAATCAGGGTGCGGTGGAACGCCTGCTGGCCGACACGGGCTCTCGCCTCGAGCCTGCGGGCATCGCCCAATATCGGTTTTTGTTCAGCAACCCCGGGCACGTGGCGGCCACGCTCGGCATGATGGCCAACTGGCGGCTGGAGCCCCTGGAGCGGGAGCTGGGCGGCCTCAAGCCCGCTTTGACGCTGATCGTGGGCGGGAATGATGGCACGATTTCCCCCGCCGACGCAGGACGCGTGCAAGCGCTGGTCCCTGGCGCGACAATCGTTGAGCTTCCAGGGCTGGGCCACCTTGCGCATGAGGAGCAACCGAAGCGGGTCGCGGAGCTGATCCGAGGCGCCGCTAAACCCACCGCCAACAACGCGTGACGGCGCGCGCGCCGTAATAAGCGCGCACCCCGAACATGGCGCTTAATCGGCCGCCGAAGCCAAGATAATGTTAGACGCCACCGCGCGCTGAACGGCTTCCGATAAGGCGATATTCAGGCGAAAGGCCTCGGCCGCCTCTTCGATTATGGGCGCTAAATCGGGGATTTCCCCCGCCGCGCTGTCCAGCGCCGCGCGATAGGTCAGCCTGAACGCTTCCAGTTCGCCGATGGCCGGAAACTCGTAAAACGACAGCGCGCCGGCGCCGAGGCCCAGAGTGCGGGCGAGCAGGCGCTTCAGGACCTGACCGCCATTTAAATCCCCCAGCGTCCGCGCATAGGCGTGGGCGAGCAGCCGCGCGCCATCGCCCTGGGCGACGAAGGCGATCCGGTCGGCATATTCCATCGCCTCCGGCAGTAATTCGAGCCGATCCGCCCAGCCCACGCCGGCGATCTCGGTGAGATCCGCATCGAGAGCGGGCGCGCGATAAACCGCCTTTAACGCAAGGCGCCGAAAAATGGGAGTCAGGC
>CAJCJC010000315.1 GCA_903970575.1 Alphaproteobacteria bacterium | reverse complement strand
TGACCGGCCGGCTCGGCGCGGGCGCGGTCCTGCTTGGGCTCATGCTGGCGGCGACGGCGCGGGCGCAGACGCTGACCGCCGATCTGTCGAGCCACGTCATCGGGATCACCACGGGCTTCGTCGGGGCCAATCTTGTTCTGTTCGGATCGACCGATCGGCCGGGCGACATCGCGGTCGTGGTGCGCGGGCCGCCCGCCGATATCGTCGTCAGAAAAAAGCATCGGGTCTTCGGTGTCTGGGTAAACGGCGCCAGCACGGAATTCCACGACGCGCCGGGATTTTACGCGGTCGCGGCCAACCGCCCCTTAAACGAGATCGCGGAGTCCGATTTGCTGAAGCGGCATAATATCGGGCTCGACAACATAAGTTTTCGCGCCAATGCCGGGAGCGACGATCCCGACAACGCGGCCTTCCGCGCGGCCTTGATCGGCAGTCAGGAACGCGCGGAGCTCTATCGGCCAGACATCGCGCATGTCACGTTCCTGGGCGAGCATTTATTTCGCGTCGACATGGCGTTTCCGGCTAATGTTCCGACGGGGAATTACTCGGTCGAGGTGGACCTCTTCTCGGGCGGCGAATTGATCAGCGCCCAGACGACGCCGCTGATCGTGAGCCGCATCGGCTTTTCCAATGGCGTGTTCGTCGTCGCGCATCGCCATGCGGTTCTCTACGGCCTGGGCGCGCTCGCCTTCGCCGTCGCGGCGGGGTGGGCGGCGAGCGCGGTCTTTAGAAGGGTGTAACCGGGAGGATATGACGATGAGCGGCGCCGAAGCCAAGCGTGTCTTCCTGGTGGTGGTGGACGAAAGCGACGAAATGCCGGTGGCGCTCTATTACGCCAGCCGGCGCGCCATGAGCACGGGCGGCCGGGTGGCGATGCTGCGCGTCATCCCGAAAGAGGAAAGCCACGGCCTCGCCAGCGTCGAAGCGCTGATGCGCGAGGAGGCGCGGCGTGAGGCGGAGGCGCTGCTGGAGCGCCTGGCGTCGACCGTGACCGACGTCACCGGCGTTCTCCCCGTCATCCATCTGCGCGAGGGGATCATGAGCGAGGAGCTGATCGAACTGTTGGATGACGATCCCACCATATCGATCCTGGTGCTGGCCGCGGGCACCGGCCCGGAGGGCCCCGGACCGCTGATCGCTTACCTGTCCGGCAAAGGCATGGGAAAGCTGCGCATTCCCGTGACGATCGTTCCCGGAGGCTTGACCCACGCGCAAATAGACCTGATCAGTTAATGGACGGACGGTGCGAGCGCCCGCTTGACCGGCGAAGTCCAGCGCCCAATTGTGCTATACGAACCGCTCTGTCCTTAACCCGAAGGCGTCGCCATGTTCATCCAGACCGAAGAAACACCGAATCCCTCAACCCTGAAATTCATCCCGGGTCGCGTGGTGATGGAAGAGGGCACGGCGGATTTCCGCACGGAAGAGCCGGCTGAAATATCGCCGCTCGCGCGAGCTCTGTTCAAGATCGACGGCGTCGGCGGCGTGTTCCTCGGCAGCGACTTCGTGTCCGTGACGAAATCCGAGGATTATGAATGGTTCAGCCTCAAGCCGGCGGTTCTGGCCGCGATCATGGACCATTTTACGTCGGGCTTGCCTGTCATCGAGCCATCGGCGGTTGGCGCCGGAGTCAATTCCGAGGACAGCGAGATCGTGATCCAGATCAAGGAAATCCTCGATACGCGGGTGCGCCCGGCGGTGGCCCAGGATGGCGGCGACATCGTTTTCGATCGATTCGACGAGGGCGTCGTCTATCTTCACATGCAGGGATCCTGCGCGGGCTGCCCCAGCTCAACCGCGACGCTGAAGGCCGGCATCGAAAACATGCTCCGCTTTTATATTCCGGAAGTCCTGGAAGTCCGCGCCGCCGCTTAAAGCCTGAAAATAGATAATTCAAGGAGACTCAGAATGGCGACCGCGCTACCAGATTCCGCGCTCGATCAGTTGTTTCGCACGGCCCGCACGCATTCGAGCTGGTCGCTGGAGCCTGTCGGCGACGAGGACCTGATGGCGATCTACGATCTCGCCAAAATGGGTCCGACCAGCGCCAACGGGCAGCCGCTGCGCGTCGTCTTCATCCGCTCGCCCGAGGCCAAGGAAAAACTGAAAACCGCCATCTTCCCCGGCAATGTCGACAAGACGATGTCGGCCCCGGTCACCGCGATTTTCGGCTATGACCTGGAATTCCATGAGCTTTTCCCCGAGACTTTCCCGGTTTACGACATGCGCGCGAATTTCGTGGGCAAACCCGAAATGGTCGCGGAACACGCGGTTCGCAACGGGTCGCTGCAAGCCGCCTATTTCATGATCGCGGCCCGGGCGCTGGGCTTCGATGTCGGCGGCATGTCGGGATTCAATCGCGAAAAAATCGACGAGCTGTTCTTCGCGGGAACGGCGATCAAGTCGAATTTCCTGTGCAATATCGGGCATGGCGACGGCAAGGCGCTGTTTCCGCGCCTGCCCCGGCTTGCGTTCGACCGAACCTGCCGCATTTTGTAGGCTTATGCGCATCCTCGCCTTCGATTGCGCGGGCGCGCAATGCGCCGGCACGATCGTCGTGGCGGGACGCACGGTCGCCGTCCGCCGGATCGCCGCGGAACGCGGTCACGCGCAGCTTTTGGTTCCGATGCTGCGCGCATTGCTGGCGGAGGCGGCGCTTTCGTTCGGCGATATCGACCGGTTTGTCGTCACCACCGGTCCCGGTTCCTTCACCGGCATCCGCGTCGCCCTCGCCACCGCCCATGGCCTGGCGTTGGCGACCGGCGCGCCCGTGGTGGGCGTCACGGTCTTCGAAATCCTCGCGGCGGCGGCGATCGAGTCGGGCGTGTCGACCCCTCGCCTGCTTGTCGCGGTGGAATCCAAACGGAGCGAACTCTACGTACAGCTCTTCGCGGCCGATGGTGAACCCATCGGCGCCCCGTCGATGGCGGAGGCGGACCGGCTTGCCGCCTGGGCGGGTCCGGGCGCGCTGACCCTGACCGGCGACGCGGCGGCGCGGGCCGCGCCCTATCTCGACGGGGCGGAAGTCCTGGATAATGCGCAAACGTCGCTTTACGTCGATCCCGCGATGTTGGCGCGCATCGGGGCGCTGCGAGAGACGGGCGCGGCGCCCGTTCCGTTTTACCTCCGGCCGCCCGACGCCATACCCTCCGCCACGCGATGACGCTGGCGCG
>CAJCJC010000314.1 GCA_903970575.1 Alphaproteobacteria bacterium | reverse complement strand
CCGTGACGCGCCCGAGCGCGCCCGCCGTGCTGATGATATTCGGGCCTGAAAGCCGATCGTGTTCAGGCACGACGACCAGGTCGAATCGGCTGTGATAGCAGGGCGGATTCTGGACGTTGACCAGAAGCGCGCGGCCTTTGCTGGCTTTGCGGATCGCAAGCGCCACCGGCAAGGATGGCCGTCCGGACGTGATCACCAGCCGTGGCCAGGGCGGCGCGATAGGCGAGGAGCCGGCCGTCAACGCCCTCCCGCCCGCCCAGCCGAGAAAAGGGCTCAGTTGGCGATAGGGGCTGCGCAGACCCAGCGTCTTTACGATGGGCGCATCGCATAAATGTTCGGCGAGGCCGAGCGTCTGGCTGACATGGCCTGGCCGTCCATCGGTCAGAACCCAAACCTCGCCCGCCTCCAGCGGGTTATCGTCAATCAAAGGCTTGGCTCCCGGACGAGCGGTCGGTAAGGTTGGGTAATAAAATTAGCATTAGTAAATGGCCATTGGCGAAACATGGAACGCGCGAAACTCGACCGCATCGATCGACTGATCCTCAGAAATCTGCAAGAGGATGGACGCATGACCAACGTGGAGTTGGCAAGGCGAGCGTCCATCTCGGCGCCACCCTGCCTGCGGCGCGTCCGTACGCTTGAGGAGTCCGGCGTCATCGCCGGGTACCACGCGGATATCGACCCGGTCTCGTTGGGCTTCGGCGTCATGCTGTTCGCGCAGGTGGGCCTTTCAAGCCAGGCCGAGCAGGATCTGAAGGCGTTCGAAGAGCTGGTCAATACATGGCCGGAGGTGCGGGAGTGCTACATGCTGGCCGGCGAGACGGATTTCATCCTGAAGATCGTGGCGGAGGATTGGGAGAGCTATAACCGCTTCCTCACCACCCATCTAACAACCGCGCCGAAGGTCGCCCATGTCAAATCAGCCCTGGCGATCAGGCGGTCGAAATTCCAGCCGGGAGCGCCCATCCCGGCGGAGGAGGATTGAGTAACTAGGCTTGGGAATCGCCTCTCGCCATTCGGCGCTCCCTAATTCCCAATCGGGATGATCGACTGACCCAATAAGCGCCCAAAGGTCAGCGCCGGGGTTACCATCATGCCGCCGCAGAAGGCGCGGCCCATGGTTTGGCCGGCGCCAAGCACCTCGCCGGCGGCGTAGAGGCCGGGGATGACGGAACCGTCGCGGCGGATGACTTGGAGGGATTGGTTGACCGCGAGGCCGGCCGAGGTGGTGATCGTGCTGGCTTGCTGGCGGATGGCGTAGAACGGCCCCTGCCCGATGGGCAGCGGCAGATGAGTCCGGCCGAGGAAATCATTGCCGGTGGCGACCCCGTAATTATAGCTCCTAACCGCGCGTTCCAGCCCCTCCGCCTCGATCCCCGCCATGTCCGCAAGCGCGCCGAGCGTCTCGGCGCGATGGAACGAGGGATAGCCGGCGGTAAACGCGGCCGCCATTTCCACCTGGGTCCAACCGATAGCGATAGGCGGCGCCGCCTCCAGAATGGCCTGATCGAATATCACCCAGTAGCGGCGGTCTGGCTGCTCCATCAGCGCGTTCTCGCGCGCGTCGACCGATGGCATATCCTCCCTGACGAAACGGTCACCGCGCGCGTTGACGTAGATTTCCCAGGGCTGGCGCCTATCGGGATAGGTGTTCAGGCGGACGACAGGTTGGGTCGGATAGGATTCGCTCGCCAAGGGCAGGCCGAAATTGGCGATGAAATTCTCCGCCCCGCGCAGATAACCCCCGACCGATTGCCCCAGGCGTAGCCCGGCGCCCCGCGAATAGGCGTAGGACATAGCGATATATTGGGGCGCGCCGGTGATTTCTTCGTACATTTCCGGATTGGACGCGTAGCCGCCGCAGGTCAGTGCGACATTGCGGCCATGAAACCGATGAACGGCTCCGGCGGCGTCGAGCGCCGTCAGTCCACATACGCCGCCCTCGTCGTCGGTCAACAGCTCCGTCACCTCATGCGACAGGCGAAGCGCGATCCGGCCGGCCGCCACTTCCGCGTGAACGAGCGGCTCAATGAGGTCCTTCACGGCGAGCCCATCCTTGGTCGGCCAGTAATATCGCGCCTTTAGATAGGGCTCGTGGCCATAGGCCTTAACGGGGTCGTCGTCGCGGACGACCAACCCCAGATCGAACAGCCAGTCAAAGGTCTCGGCTGCGTTAAAGACAGCGAGGCGCACCAGTTCGGGATTGGCCGTGCCCCGGCTGAGCCGCATCACGTCGTCATAATGTTCTTGTGGGCTATCCTCGACGCCCTTTTCGCGCTGAAGCTTCGTGCCGGCGGCGCTCATCTGGCCGGTCGCGACCCAGAGCGTGCCGCCCAATACGGGCGCGTGATCGATCAGCAGCACCCGCGCGCCCCGCCGGGCAGCGAACAGCGCCGCCGGCATGCCCGCGGCCCCACCGCCAACCACGATCAGATCCCAGCGCGCGTCAACGGATTCGGACATCAGGAAGCCTCTTGCATGTTTCGGTCCGCCATCGACTTTGCCATCGCAAGGTCGGCGCGAAAAGTCGCCTCGGTTTCAGGGCCGATCGAATTCTGGCGATTGACGAAACTGGGGTGAAACGTCGCGATCACCGGAATGGAGCATAGGCGGCCGGCCAGCACCTGTCCGCGCAGGGCGGTGACGCCATTCAGCCCGGTGAGCGCCCAGAGCGGCGTACGGCCAAGCGCGACAATCACGCCGGGGTTCACCCGTCGCAGTATCTCGGCCAACGCCAGGATTTCGCCGGAATAGCGTAAACGGCAAAACTCGGCGCCCATTTTGCCGAGCGTCTCGTCCAGCGCGTCGTCCTCCAGCGCGGCCTTGCGTTTCGAGGCGAAGAAATGGCCGACCTTGTTGTCCGGGGGGCGATAGCGAAAGACATTGGCGATCAGACACGCCTCGCGCGCGATCCCAGTCGCCGCCAGAGCGCGGTCGAGCAACTGCCCCGCCCGGCCGACGAACGGTTTTCCCAACCTGATTTCATCTGCTCCCGGCGCCTCGCCGACCAAGGCGATCGGCGGGCGGACGCCGCCGGCGGGGTATTGGTAATCGGCGAAGGGGAGATCGTCGGGCATTCAGCTACCAGATTAAAGGGACGCCATAGGGCGCGAACGCGTGGTCGGGCGTTGCTATTGTCAGTCCTTCAATCTCCGCCTGGGCGATCAGCATTCTGTCGAAAGAATTTTTATGATGCAGCGGAAGGCAGCCGGCCCGCAGAGCGTGCGACAGACTCACCTCAACAAGCGTCAAACGGTAGGTCGTTACGCGGACTGGAACATACTGATCGCGAGGCGCGGGAAGCGCGAGTTGGCCCGTTTGATAGTTGATTGCGATCTCCCAGGCGGAACTGACGCTCAAATACACCAGGTTCGAGGGGTCCTGGAAAGCATTTCGGACCGTTGCCGTCGTGCGCCGCGAATTGGATGACAGCCAGAGGAAGGCGCACGTATCGAGAAGTATTCTTACTCAAAAGCCTGTAAACTCATCTGGCATTGGATCATTGAAGTCGTCGCTCATCCAAATTTTCCCCTCATCAAGTCCGATTGGACGTTTCCATTGGGGGGCGAGATCGACTGGCACAAGTCGCACCGCAGGCTTGCCGGCGCGAGCGATCACAACATCCTCACCGGCGCAGGCGCGCTCCACCAGCTTGGAGAGCTGAGTCTTCGCCTCCTGCATATTGACGATCGCGGCGGTCACGATTCCTTTATGAGGT
>CAJCJC010000313.1 GCA_903970575.1 Alphaproteobacteria bacterium | reverse complement strand
TGGAGAACGGCCAGGGCGAATACCGGCCCTATAAGCACACGGTGATCGTGAAGCCCGGCGAGAAGCTGAGCACGCTGGTGACGGCGGACGAACCGGGGCTGTGGGCCTTTCATTGCCACCTGCTGTACCACATGGAGACCGGCATGATGCGCACGGTCGTGGTCGCGTGAAGACCCTCTTGGGCGCGCTTAGCCTTACTGCGCTGTGCGCGACGGGGGCGCTGGCGCAGATGGCGCCATCCGATATGCGCGGCCAGTCCGCCATGCCGTTTCCGATGCCCCCCATGTTGGACGACGCTATCGTCGTCCACGCCATCGTGGATCAGTTCGAGGGGCGATGGGGCGGCTCCGGCGGCGAATTTCGCTATGATGGGCAGGGCTGGGCCGGGACGGATTACGACAAGCTGTGGGTCAAGTCCGAGGGAGAGACCGATGCTCGGGGGCGTTTCACCGATGGCCAGCACGAAATTCTCTATGACCGCGCCGTCTCCACTTTTTTCGATCTTCAGGCGGGCGTCAGGCTGGATATCGATAGCGGCCCCATGCGCACCTGGGCGGCCCTGGGCGTTCAGGGTCTCGCGATCGACTTTTTCGAGGTGGAGGCCACAGCCTATGCCGGCGATCGCGGGCTCGCGGCGCGGCTTACGGGCTCCTATGATCTTTTGCTTACGCAAAGGCTGATTTTGCAACCCGAGGCCGAGCTTAATCTTTACAGCGCGGCCGACCGCGCGCGCGGGGTTGGCGCGGGCCTGTCCGACATCGATGCCGGGTTGCGGCTGCGATACGAGATCAGCCGCAAATTCGCGCCGTATCTGGGCGTCACCTACGAAGGCAGGTTCGGCGAAAGCGGAGCGCGGGGCGGCGACCCGCGGAGCGGTGGAAATGGCGCGCGGGTCGCATTCGGCGTCCGCGCCTGGTTATGAATATTGAAATCGAACGAGGTTTTGAGATGATGAGAACAGCGATTATCGGCGTCTTCGCTTTGGGGCTCGCCCCGGTTCCGTTCGCAGTCGCGCAACAAGGCGGTCAGTCGGATATGTCCTCCATGCCGAACATGGCGCCCAATGCGCAAATGGGCGCCAAGGCGCCGGCCATGGATATGGATGCGATGATGGCGCAATGCGCCCAGATGCGCCGGGATATGAAACCGGACGCGCCGATGACGGCGGATATGCGCAAGACGATGGCCGATTGCGACGCGATGGATAAGGAGATGATGGGCGATAAGGGCATGACCGCCCCCGCGCAGCCTTATGCGCCGCCCGCCGAAAGGAGCCGTTGAGCCATGCGATCTTACGCCATCGAAAACCCTGGCATGACGCACGTCGCTTCGCGGCGGCCCGATAGGTCGCTTTATCAGGCGGTTTGGCGCTGGCATTTCGTCGCCGGCCTGCTGGTGATGCCGTTCCTGGTGATGATGGCGATCACCGGCGGTTTCTATCTTTTCAAGGACGAGATCACCAATCTGGTTTACCGCGATCTGGTCGAGGTTCCGGTGCGCGCCGCGCCCGAGGCGCCGCTCAGCGTCTCGCTCGCCAATGCCGAGGCCGGGCTGAACGGCCATGTCCTGCAAATCTCGCCGCCCGACCGCCCGGGCCGGTCTATCCGCATGATCGTGCGCGCGCCATCCGGCGACGCGCTGACCGCCTATGCCGACCCGTATGACGGCCGGCTGCTGGGGTCGTTTCCCTATGGGGGGATCATGCAGACGGTGCGCAAAATCCACAGCCTCCAGAAATTCGGATTCTGGGCGAGTTGCCTGATCGAGATCGTTGCGGGTTGGGCGATCATCCTGGTCGGAACCGGCGTCTATCTCTGGTGGCCGCGCGGTCGTAAGGGCGGGGTGGTCAGCGTGCGGGGAACGCCGCGCACGCGCATGTTCTGGCGCGACATCCACGCCGTGACCGGCGCGTTCGTCGGCGTCGTGATCGTTTTCCTCGCCGCGACGGGCATGCCGTGGTCGCTGTTCTGGGGCGTGAAGGTGCAGACATGGGTCGGCATGCATCAGCTCTACGCGCCCAAAGCGCCCGGATATACGCAGCGCGAGGACATGATGGGCATGAAGATGCCGGCGCAGCCTCCGTCGAAGCCCAATCCCGCCTCGCCGGAAGTCGCCGCCGAGCTGCCCTGGTCGATGGAGAAGGCCAAAGTTCCAACGTCCGACATGTCATCGATGGACGGCATGAAGGGGATGGAAGGGATGCCTGGCATGGCCGCGATGCCTGGAATGCCCGGAATGGAGGCGATGCCCGCGCCTAAAACCACGGATGCGCCGCCGCGCGCGCCTATCGGGGTCGATAGGGCGCTGGCGGATTTCCGGGCGCTGGGCGTCAAGGGCGGGTTCGATCTGGCCTTGCCGATCGGCCCGGACGGCATCTATGTCGCCAATATCAAAGCGTTGAAAGTGGCGGACGAACGGACGGTTTATCTGGATCAATACTCGGGCAAACTTCTGGGCGACGTGTCGTTTCGCGACTGGTACGCGGGCGGCAAGGCCATCGAATGGACCACCAACGTCCATCAAGGCCGGGAATATGGATGGGTCAACCGCTATGCGATGCTGACCGGGTGCGTCGCCATCCTGTTTCTGGCGATATCGTCGCTGACGATGTGGTGGAAGCGGCGACCGCGCGGATCGATCGGCTTTCCGGCAGCCCCGGCCGACCCGCGCGTGGCGCGCGGCTTGCTGGGGATCATGATTCCGATTGGGATCTTTTTCCCGCTGGTCGGCGCATCGATGATCGCCGCGTTCCTGGTGGAGTTCACCTATGGGCGCATCCGCGACCTGCGCGCGGCGCCCGCGGCTGGATAAGGGGAGCCATCCGGAACAGGTTTGCTCTCAGGCGACATTCCTTGGTAGTTGTGGGGTTGGTGATCGCGGGAATAAGTCGGGGAGTGGCAAGGTGAAGATTCGTGGCCTGATGATCGCCGCCTCGGCGGCGTTTATGTGTATCGCGACCGTTGCGCATGCG
>CAJCJC010000312.1 GCA_903970575.1 Alphaproteobacteria bacterium | reverse complement strand
CGACTCCGGGCAGTCGGGTCAGGGTTCCCTCCGCCATCAATTCGCGCAGCGCCCGGTTCGCGGTCATGCGGCTCACGCCGAGAATCCGCACCAGCTCATGTTCCGAGGGCAGGCGATGGCCGGGCGCGAGTTCGCCGCTTTCGATATGATCCAGAACATACTCCTTCACCCGCTGATAGAGCGGGCGGGGCCCACCTTCCGGGGGCTCGGTCGTTGCGGCGATCGGCTGAACTCTGGCTCTGGATATCGTCATGTCGAATGTGTGAAACGGCGATAAGCCGAAAACAATCCCAAAACGCCACAAACCCTATTAACTTGTCTATACCTGTCTATTATATTGGGTCGTGTATGGCGGCGGATTACCGGAAAATGGAGATGAATTTCGCGGCGCGAAAATTCTGGGATTGGGATGGGCCGACCATTCTTGTCGCCATCGCGATCTATACGCTTTGGGCCGGCTTGATCTGGTTTCATCGCGTGATCCCGTGGTGGCTGGAGATGCCGATAGGCGCCTATCTGATCGCTTGGCAGTTCTCTTTGCAGCATGAGGCGATTCACAGCTTCCGCGGTGTTCCCGCCTGGTTGCGCGTGGCGATCGTCTTTCCGCCCCTCGGCCTTTGGTTTCCGTTTCCGCTTTATCGCAAGAGCCATTCCACCCATCACCGCAACACCTATCTGACGGTCCCCGGCGTCGATACAGAATCCTATTACGTGAAGAAGGCCGAATGGGCGGCCGCAAGCCCCGTCTGGCGATCGGTTTTGCTGTTCAATCAGACGCTTCTGGGTCGCATGACGATCGGGCCCCTTCTGCGACTGGCGAAATTGACGGAGCGTGAGATCGGGCGCGTTCGCCGCGGCGACCGGTCCCACCTGAAGCACTGGGCGGTGCATGTCGCCGCCGTGGCGCTCCTGTTCTGGTATGTGTCGGGCGTATGCGGCATGGCGTGGTGGTATTACATCCTTGTCATCGCCTATCCCGGTTTCGGGCTCGGTTTGCTCCGCTCCTTCATCGAGCATCGCGCCGCCACCAAGGTCGGCGGCAGAGTCGCCACGGTCGAATCCAACCCTGTGTTCAGCCTGCTGTTTCTCTACAATAATCTGCACGCCGTTCATCATCTGAAACCCACGCTGGCGTGGTATCGGATACCGGGTTATTATCGCGTCAACCGCGAGAAAGTGCTGAATCACAACGGCAATTTCTTCTTCAAAGGCTACCGGGAGATCGCGCGCCGATATCTCGTAAAGCCGGTATTCATTCCGATACATCCGGTTCATTGAACGCTTGGCGCCCTAGCTTTGGCGGGCGTCAATCTTCCGTAAGCGTCGCGCGGTCGTTGCCGTGCGTGGGCGTGCATCCAAAACCATTCCGTCGTCGTATACCCGCCGTAAGTAAAATTTTAAACGGGAGCGTTATATGGTGCGTGAGCAGGCCCCGGCGGTCGAATGCGGGGCGGTGGTCTCCATGGCGGACGGCGCGACGGCGCATGCGCACGACATGCCGGGAAAGCTGCTGATGAAGGTTCTCTCGCGCTTGTCGGCCGGCAAGATCACCATACAGACGCCAGCGGGCAATGTGTTCGAATACCAGGCGGCTCGCCCAGGTCCCGCCGCTGCCATCGTCATGCATAACTGGCGGACGGTGCGGCGTTTGATATCCAAGGGCGGCGTCGGATTCGCCGAGGCTTATATGGAAGGCGACTGGACGACCCCGAACCTTACCGAGTTGATGGCTCTGGGCGCGGCCAACGCCGACGATCTGGAGTCCACGATCGCGGGCTCCTTCTGGCTCCGCGCCATCAATCGCCTGCGTCACGCGCGCGCCGCCAATACGCGCCGCGGAAGCCGCCGCAATATCGCCGCCCATTACGATCTTGGGAATGCGTTCTATTCCCTGTGGCTCGATCGGGGGATGTCGTATTCATCCGCCTGCTATCCGACGCCCGATTGCCTGCTCGAAGACGCGCAGACCGCGAAACAGGATCGCGTGATCGCCCAACTCGGGCTTTCGGGGGGAGAGCGCGTGCTGGAGATCGGGTGCGGCTGGGGCGGCCTCGCCGAGCGATTGCTTCATCGCGGTGCGGCCAAGGTGACCGGCCTCACGCTTTCGACCGAGCAATTGGCCTACTCGAACGACCGCCTGGAGTTGGCGGGCCTGGCGGATCGGGCCGATATGCGGCTTCAGGATTATCGCGACGTCGCCGGCGTGTTCGACCGCATCGTCTCGATCGAGATGCTGGAGGCTGTCGGGCGGCAATATTGGCCCATCTATTTCTCAACCGTGAAAGAGCGCCTCGCCGAAACGGGCGTCGCCGTCATTCAGGTGATCACCATCGCCAAGAACCGGTTCGAGGATTACCAAAGCACGGTCGATTTCATTCAGCGCTATATTTTCCCCGGCGGAATGCTGCCGTCTGACGAGATTCTCCGCCACGAAATCGACCGCGCGGGGCTGATGCTGCGCTCCATCGAAAATTTCGGTCAAAGCTACGCGTTGACCCTGGCTGAATGGCGTCGGCGTTTCCTCGACGCGTGGCCGGAAATTCAGACCCTTGGGTTCGATCTGCGGTTCAAACGCATGTGGGAATATTATCTGTCCTACTGCGAAGCCGGATTTAAGTCCGGCATTCTCGATGTTGGCCTCTACACCCTCTCTCGAGGGCAGCCCGCATGATGATCGCCCGGCGCGGATTGATCCTCAGCGCTGGGGCCTTCCTCTGCGCTCCCCCCGTTCGGGCGGCCGTCACCGGGCGGAACCACGTAGGGAACGGCCGCCCGGTGACGCGCTGTCCTTCCAGGTCATTCGGGAGGGCAGCGTGATCGGCGCGCATACGCTGAATTTTGATCGGTCGGACCCTTGCGGGCTTGTCGTGCGGGTCTCCGTCGATCTTTCCGTCGGCATCGGACCAATCAAGCTTTTTCGTTACAAACACCGCGCGACCGAGACATGGAAAAACGGCCAAGTAGTTTCCGTCGTGTCCGATACGGATGACAACGGCAAGCATGTCTGGGTGCGGGCCCTCAGGGATTCCGCCGGCCTCGTGGTTGAAGCGAGCGAAACCGCGCGCTACGTCGCGCCGGATGACGCCCTTCCCGCGACGCACTGGAATCGCAAGATGCTGGATGGCCCCCTCATCAACACGCAAACGGGCCAATTGATGAGACCGCACGTTACGCACGAGGGTGAGGATCGCATCCCTACAGCGGAAGGCCGGGAGATCGAGGCCGACCATTTCGCGATGAATGGCGATGCCAGCCTGGACACATGGTATGACACTGCGTCCATCTGGGCCGGCATCATGTTCAAGGCTGGGGACGGTTCCCAGGTTCGCTACGAACGGGTTTAGTCGCTTTCCGCGCCTGGCCCGCCCCAAGACGCTTTATCCGTCAGCGGCGCAGTTCAAGCTCGGTCGCCACACGCTGAGGGCCGGTTCCGACCGGCCGGATGCGGTATTGATAGATGCCTGACCTATCCTGCGGCATGATCTGCACGATCACGAAGCGATCGGAGGATTGTTGGCGCGCGGCGAGATTTTGGGTCGAGAAATAAACCTGGTCGTCGATGCCAAACCGGGGCGCGCTTCGCGTCGAGGCCATTGCGGTATCCTTTTTCGCCCCTGAAAGAGATCGTCACGAACCACGAGGCCAGGGGCTCGGCCAGGTTTCGATCGAAAAATGCGGTCGTTGTCGGTCTAAATTTCTGAAAAGCGGACCAGCCGCCCCCCGGCTTCATCCCATAGGGCGAGGCGGGTGGCGCTAAGCCCTTGCCGCCAATTTATTGTCGTAACGCCTTGCAAGGCCGACAGCGCCTTATGGCAGGCTGAAAGACGGTAATTGGGAATTCGCGGACTAAGATGATGGATATGATGAAATCCGATATTGCCGGTGAACCATTGCAGTATCATGGGTAGTCGCAGATAGGACGACCCCTCCAGCGCGGCTGTCGTCAGCGTCCAATCGTGCTGCCGCGCCCAGACTGCGCCATCGAAGCGATGCTGTAGCGAGAACAGCCAAACGCCCACGATCGACGCCACGATTATGACCGGCAAATACACCATCAACATGTTCTTGAAGCCGAGTATCGCGGCGAGCAGCCCGAATACCACCACAATTCCGGCGTTGGTGAAATTGACCGACCGTCGCTCGCGCGTCCATTCCCTGGGCGTATCGAAAGCCACCCTGTAGAGGACCAGGAAAACGGCCGGCGGAATCAGGAGATGCGCCACGACCGCATGGCGCACGGCTCGGTATAGAAAACGATTCCACGGCGTCAGGGCGCCATATTCGGCCACGGTCAGACAGGATGAGTAGATGTCGGCGCCGGATTCGCGCCGATCGAGATTATTCCAGTTTCCGTGATGTCCGGCGTGCTGCCGGCGCCAGTGCTTGTAAGGCGCTAATGTGATCAGGCTGCACGATGTGCCGACAAGCTCGTTGAGCAGGGGCGATTTGAATAGCGAGCCATGGCCGCAATCGTGCTGTATAATGAAAATTCGAACGACCAGACCGGCGGTCGGCAATGCGAGCAAGAGCGTCAGCCAGTAAGACACGTTGAGCGACCAGTACATGCAGCCAAGGCTGCCCACGAACAGCGCCGCCGTGCTGATAACCTGGAAGAAACTCATGAACGCCGACGGCGACTCGAATTTCGCCATGTTCGTTCTTAGATCGGTTCGCCTGACAGGCGCCGCCTGATCTTTATCGGATATAGTGTTCATCGCTTCCCCATCGTACATCCGCGATCGACGGGGCGATGAGGCGCCACGCGATGGTGACGCCTCATGATGTCTTAGGCGGCCTTTAGATCGACCGCCGAGCTCTTGCCATCGCGGCCTTGCTCGACAGTGAAGCTAAGCTTCTGACCGTCGACCAGCGATCGCATGCCGGCGCGTTCGACGGCGGAAATATGAACGAAGACATCCTTCGAACCATCATCGGGTTGGATGAAGCCGAAACCTTTGGTTCCATTGAACCATTTAACCGTACCTGAAGCCATTGCAGTTCTCCTAACGTGAATACAGCCCGCCGACGTGACGGGCTGGACTAAATTTCAGACGGGAAGAACCGAATTGGCCGTTTATCGATATAAACGGGGGAGTCAGGCAAGTCCTTTAGAAACTCAAGCTCGCTCTATATAGCGACTTGACGCGGATTTTCAATCCGTCCGCCCGCGCTTATTCACAGTGCCGGTTTCAGGCGCCCACGAGAACCTTCGCCCGCTATTAAGCGATCAATTCGTCGTCGGCGTTACCATCGAGGCTTGTAGCGCCCTTATTTTCTCACGAATCGGCTGAAAGGGTCCGAAACGATGGGCGTCGACCGCGAAACCATCCGCGAAAGGGGGATAGGCCGCGTCAACCGGCTTCTCCAGGCGCTTTGGAAAATCCCGATCGAGATCGGTTTTCCGTGGCCTATCCTGGCTGATCACGAACGCGGCGACGTCCCAGGAATCCTGAACGGATAGAAGCGGGGATTGCCACGCCACGCCGTTCGGCATGTTCGAACGGATGAAATTGGCCGCCGATATCAGGCGGTTCATCCCCGCCCCATCGTTGAAGCTCTCCGGCCCCCACAGCGGGGGCGCCCCAAGCGGCGGCGCCCCGAACGGTTGCGCCCCGAACGGTTGCGCACTATCCGCGGCGCCGGTTCCCGCGCTCCGCTTGCCCAACCCATCCGCCCCGTGGCACGCGACGCAGACCTGCTTGAACACAACCTCGCCCTGTTTCGGGTCCGCCGCGCGGCCGAGCTCGGGCAGTTGCCCCGCTCCGCGTCCCTCCTGCTTCGGTCCCGTCGATAGAAACCCGTTATAGGCGACGAAGGCGCGCATCTCTCGCGAATCGTCGGGCAGGGGGCGTCCGTTCATGCTCCGGGTCATGCAGCCGTTGATCCTGTCTTCCAGCGTGCCGACATGGCCTTCCCGCGCGCGGTATTGGGGGAAATCCGTGGCGACGCCGACGAAAGGCAAGCCAAATCGTTTCGTCCCGGCCTCTAAGTGGCAATTTTGGCAGGACAGGGCGTTGCCGGCGTACCGCTTGTCCGGCGACGCGCCCGGTCCAATCAAGCTATGCGTATCGACGGTAAGGTCCCGGCCGAGGCGTATCAGTTTGGCCGGTTCATTGTCGGGCAGCGCGCTTATGTCGGGAATCGTCCACTCGGGCGGGATGATATCGGACTTGGCGCCGCCGGCGCCCGCGAACAGGGTAGCGCTCAAAAAGCCGACGAAGAACAGCCGACGGATCGTGCTTTGCCAGTGGATCACTCACACGGCCCTGGTTTCGCGCCAGGCCGGGTTGGTAATCTCCCCCGTTTCATAATGGCGCTTGAAATTGACGGCGACCTGTCGAACGTTGCCCTCGACGAAGCGCCTAATGAACAGCGCGTCCACACCGCGCCCCAGCATTCCCCATGGCATGACATAGCTCAGCGCCGGCTTGAAGATCGTGCCGCCGTCCTCTGCGTCGGCCAGACGGTAATCGAACCAGGCGGCCTTGAACGGCGCGAGCGGCTTCTCGCCGTTATGCAGTTTCAGCGTGAACCCTTCGCCCTCGTCCCAGGATTCGACCGTCTCGTCGAGAGACTTGCCATTCGTCTGGAAAACCCTGCGGCTCGCGCCAACCCCTTCTCGCCGCGCCGTGGTAATCTCGACGCCCGTTAGGTTGGGAACGTATCGCGGCGCCCGTGTTAGGTCTCGCAGCCCTTCCCATACGACCGCGCGCGGCAGGTCGAGATGGACATCGCAGCGCGCTACGCTTGGCATTCTTGCTCCTTTGCATTGGCGCCGCAGCGTCGGTCTTTAGGCCGATCTCGTCAACGAGTTTCGTTCAGCACCGCAGCGCAGGCCGCCGGCATTGGCGGTCGCGGCGATGGTGCCTCGGTCGATTTCGGCTGAGCCGGTTTTATCGTCGCCTTGGGATGTAACCAAGCCTCCAG
>CAJCJC010000311.1 GCA_903970575.1 Alphaproteobacteria bacterium | reverse complement strand
ACTCGCCGCGGCGCGCGGCAAGTAACGCGCCCGACTAAAGTGCTTAGCTCGGCGACGGCGGTGGTTCCGGCGCCACGCAGCGGTTCTTCCGGGCGGAGTCGATCGGCTCACGCGTCCAGGTCTCGGTGCGGCCGAACAGCGAAATGCCGAGGTAACCCCGCAGCTTCAGCACGTCAGTCCCTTTGAGCTGCGCCTCCACGGTATAGGTGCTGCCGCTTTCCGGGTCATAGATCCAGCCGTCATCCCATTTGGCCGCATTGCCCTTGACGTGTTTGAGGCTGCCCATTAGCGCAAGGCCACAGATCGGGTCGCCGCGTTTGGCGGGATCGGGATTATGAACATCCTTGATCAGTTCGTTGGGCGGATGATCGAGCCTGAGGCCGACAATGAAGCCGCAGAGGCCGCCTTCGCAGGGCTCTATGTCCACTACGGCGCCATGATCCTGAGTGACCCAGAATCCGGCCGCCGATGGCGCCTCGTCCGCACGAGCCACCCCCGCGGTCGCGAAGAGAGCCGTCACGACCATACCGAGCCATCGTGCAGTCATGTGTCGTCATCCCCGCGCAATTGTCGCACCACGGCAATCCGCGTTGCTTCCGGCAACTCCGTAACGGCCCGCATCACCGTCCGCAAGCGCGTCCTCGTGGCGTGGAGCCGGTCCAGCAGATCCAGCACCACCGGCATGGCGTCCTCGCTGATATCGAGGTCGCGGCTGAACGCGACGATCATCCCCAATCGCGCCCGGTCCGTTTCCGTGAAAATAATCTCGCCGCCATGCCGATCCGGGCGAATCCATCGTCGTTCCACCCAAAGGGTCAATTGATCGGTCGCGATGCCATACTCGCCCGCAATCTGCTCGAATACGGATGCCATGACGTACCTACCTCGCGCCTAACGGCCCCCGCACATCGTAGTCGCCGCCGGACCAGTTCTTGACGAAGTCCAGCAAGGCTTGATCGGGCTCCCGCGGGAGAACGACCTTGAGCGTAATATATTGATCGCCAGCCTGGCCGCCCTTGGGCGCGATCCCGCGGCCTCGTAGTCGCAGCTTGGTCCCCGTGTTCGATCCCGGCGGCACCGTCATGCTGACGAATCCCTCGATTGTCGGGACGGCGATTTTACCGCCTGCGACGGCTTCTGTTAGCGTGACCGGAAGTTCGATGACGACATTATTGCCTTCACGGCGAAACAATGGATGGGGCTTGATCTGGATTTCGATCAGGGCGTCGCCCGGGGGGCCGCCATTGACCCCCGGCTGTCCCTGGCCGCGCAAGCGCAAGACGGCGCCGTCCTCCGTGCCCGGAGGGACGTTGACGTCCAGCGTTCGGCCTTCGGGAAATGACAGACGCTTGGCGCAGCCCTTGGCGGCGTCCACGAAATCCACCGTAAGCGCATAGGACACGTCGCCGCCGCGAACCCTGAAGTCGCGGAAATCCCCACGGCCGCCGCGACTGAAAAGATCGGAGAACAGATCCGATGGGTCGATACCCGCATCGGCGCGATATTTAGCCCCCTGCGGTCCGCCGGCATGGGCGCGGTAATACGACGCCTCGGCGCGCTCCTGCCCGCTCGCGTCAATTTCGCCGCGATCGAAACGCGCGCGCTTATCGGCGTCCGAGAGTAGGTCATACGCGCTCGAAATATCCTTGAACCGACTGGCCGATTCGGCGTTCCCGGGATTGAGGTCCGGGTGGTGCCGCTTGGCCAGATTGCGATAGGCCTTCTTGAGTTCGTCCGCCGTCGCGGTTTTGGGGACGCCAAGCACTGTGTAGGGGTCGTTCATGGGTCGACAATATCGTCCGGCGCGCGTTGGGTAACAAGACGCTTACCGAGAGCCGGGGCGCTTTTTGCGCTAATTCGTGAAAGAGGGCGACGGGCGCCCGATCCGGCGCGGATGAGTCGGCGCCTCTCGCCAGCCGTCGCCATGCCATTCGTGGGCTGAACGGCTAAATGGCGCCTAAAACTAGTGATACATAACCGACACACCACTTTGCAGCGCATTTTGTTGATAATCAATCGCTTAACTTTTTATAGGGCTGTAAATCTTAATACATTTTTAAAAGTCAAGAAAAATAAATATAAAACGAATCGGAAAAACACTCGTCAGCCATGCTTTTTTTGCTGGACATCGCGGCGGAACCTTTTTAGGACTGCGGTTACGGATCGATGAGGGTCGCCCAGAGCAGGGCGGTTATGAAACCGAGTAATGGAAAACAAGGAGGCACTAGCCTTGTTAATGCGAAAACTAACTATTGGCCTAGTAACTGCAACTAGCCTTGTTGTATTAGCTCCCCAATCCGCTAAAGCTTGGAATTGCGTTCAATTCGTTCATCAAGTTTCTTCTTTAAAAATTTCCGGCGATGCGTGGCAATGGTGGAACGCCGCTGTCGGTCGTTACAATCGCGGTAAATCGCCCGCTCGTGAAGCTGTCTTCGTATTCGATCATACCCGTCGGATGGTTCACGGCCACGTCGCCGTCGTGAGCAACGTCGTGAACCGTCGCATGATCGAGGTCGATCACGCCAACTGGTCCATCGGCAATTACGGGCGCGGTCAGATCGCTCGTCACGTCCGCGTGCAAGATGTATCGGATCGGAACGACTGGACCGAGGTCGAGGTCTGGAACAATGTCGATCATTGCTGGGGCAAACCCTATAAGGCGCTGGGCTTTATCTACGCCCGCTGATGCAACATAGGGCCCGTCGGGCGAGTAAGGAAAAAAGCCGGAGCGGGTGACTGCTCCGGCTTTTTTCTTCACGCGCGTCTTAGGCTTTCGCGCCAGATTTCTTGGACTTCCTGGACTTGGAAACGCTCTTCTTGGCGGACGCCTTGGTGGTTGAGCTTGTCTTTTTTGGCGCCGCCGCCTTCCTGGGCGCGGTGTCGCTATACGTTGAAATGGTTCCAGTCGCGGAATCGGACTGGGCGAGCGCCATGGCGGGGCTGACAAACATAAGGGCCGCGACTAAAGCGGCGACGATATGACGGGTCATCGAACTTCCTTAATCGAGGAGACCGCCCGGCGAAACGCATTTTCGCCTGGGCGGGAGAGACCATAATAGTCGATCGGGCGTCGCCAGCATTACAAATTATTCATCTCGCGCCGCGCCCATGGCGTCGATCGTATACCGGTTCATGGCGCGGCTTGCGAAAACGCCAGGGTAACCGCCAGGCCCGGCCCGTTATCGGCCAGTTCTAGCTTCGCGCCATGCAACCGCGCGATCGCGGCGACCAGCGCCAGCCCCAGGCCGCTGCCGGGCGTGGAGCGACTGGCGTCCAGCCTGACGAAGGGTTCCAGCACGCGCGCCCGATCCGCTTGGGCGATGCCCGGACCGGTATCGTCGACCCTGAGCCGCACCTCCCGTGGCCCGCCCGTC
>CAJCJC010000310.1 GCA_903970575.1 Alphaproteobacteria bacterium | reverse complement strand
GCTTCGCCCCGGCCGTCTACAGCCGCCTCTGGTCCGACGGCGCGGTTTGGCTGTCGCGTTCGTCCAGCCGCGCCAAAATATCCAAAGCGGCTTTTCGGTCACCGGCATTCGCCATTAGCCGAAAGCGAGTCTCGGTATCGTGAACCGCCAGAGCTGACGTGCCCAATTCTTCCATCAGCTTATTCAGGCTGATCCCGCGAGACGCCGCGAGTTGCTTTAAACGCAGTGTCGTGTCCTCGGGCAGTCGGATAGTCAGTGTCGTCATTTGAGCTTCTCCAAACATTCTGGCGGTGTCAGAACCGCCAGGTTAGGCCAGTGCAGGTCACCCAACCTGAAGTCTCGAATATTATAGGTTACGATCGCCTCGGCGCCCCCGGCGACCGCCAGTTCCACGAGATGATTATCGCCTTCATCACGAAGATTGGGTCGCCAGCCATAGAAAATCTTGATCCACCGGCTTGCCGCCGCCAGAGCGGCAAGAACCTTCCGGCGGTCATCGTCCGTGGTTTCCTGGGTCCAAACATCTCGACCCAATAGGTCCTCATATTCGAGCCATAGGGAATTCGAGAAAATGGGCTGGTAATACCCTTGCAACGCCCTGCGGATAACCTCTCTGGACGGCCCGCCGCCAGAGCGAAGGGCCGCTACGAACACGTTGGTATCGATAATAATTGTAATCACAGTGATAGCGTATATGCTATCATGTTTAGGGTCGAAGGCAAATTTCGCTGCTTGGCGCGCACGGTTCAGATGAAGGGCGCTATACCGACAATCAACTCGACACCCGGCTTGGTCTTGATGCGCTTCGGAAAAAACTACTGAAGATCGCGCGGGAGGCTCAGACGGCGGAAGAAGAGTCCGGCGTCAACATCCTTTACCTCGCGATGGAATTTCATTTCTGACTTGGTGCGAGGATAAGTCCTCCAGCCTACCCCGCGAGGCCCCGCTGGTTCTGCTCCCGGGCGAATTGCGCCGCAATGCCCGCACTTCAAACTATGACATCCGCGCCCGTGATGAAGATGTCCTGACCAAGCTGCCGTTAGAGCAAAGGCTGCGCTCGGAACGCCGCCCTGGTGTCGATGCCTTAAACCAGTTCGATCCGCGCATGATGGCCCGCGGCCATGGCGAGCCGTTTGTCGCGCGTCAGTAAAACGGCTTCGAGCGCTTCGGCGAGCGCGACATAGGCCGCGTCATAAGCGGTGAGGTTGTGCCGCAGCGTCCAAATGCGCCTCAAAAGGAAGCCGTGCGGATATCGTTGCAAGGGGAAATCGGCAAGGTCGTTCAGGGCCGCTCGGCCGCGTTCACCTTCGATATCGCCATTGGCGGCGTACCGGCGAATCACTTGCGCCCCCTCGATGTCGAGCAAATGCGGCGCGTGCAGCGTTTGACCGGAGACGAACAGCCGCGTTTCGATCGCCTTCGCCGCCGGCGTGCGCAGCAGCACCTCCAGCAAGGCCGAAGCGTCGACGACGATCAAATCCGGTCGCGCTCGGCGCGGATCGCTTCGGCGGGCGGTATCCCTGGGTTAATGTCAGGATAGCGCTCCAAACGCGCCCGCAACTCATCCAGCGTCGGTCGCTCGGCGATCTGGCGAATCTCGTTCAGCAGATAGTCGGAAAGCGACATGCCGGAAAGCGCCGCCCGCGATTTGATATGGCGATGCAGCACATCCGGCACATTACGGATTTGGATCATAATTGACATGAGTAAAGCATGTATACATGCTTTGCACATGTCAACGGCTTTATCGTGTTTCCTGGATCGGTCTAAGTAACCTCCGCCGCCCTTCGCCATCATGGGCTTAGAACGTCGTCGAATCCCGGCAGTTGTAAGACTCGATCCGGGGCGTGCTCCCGATCAGTGATTGAGCATTCCTGACAGCGCGAAAAGCCGGCGTTCTTGATCCTGCCACGAAGGATCGTGATCATTCAGCTTGCAATGGATGTGTTCGTGACAGACCTGCACAAAGCAACCAAGGCGTTCTGATCTTCGCCCTTAGGCACGCGGGGCCGATAGTCCCTATGGTGCACCCATCACTTGATGTCATGTGAGGGATAGATCAGGTGACGTCATGGTTCGTTGGAGACTGCAATTCCCGTGCTCACAGGCAAGGCCAGCGCCCTTCCTGCCTTGAGGAGTGTCTTGTCGAGGCTATAGATCATTTCGGCCTGGTTGCTTCTTGCAATGGCGAGATGCAAGGCGTCGCCGGCTCGCAAGCCTGTGTCATAATTTCCGATAAAGCGTCTGGCGGCGTTGAAATCCTCAGCGCTCGGCGTGAATACGGCAAAGGATTCGTGGATCATCGTTTCAAACTGCGCATCCGCCGCCTTGGCCGCCCAGGGTTCCAGACCGCCCATGCGGACTTCCCTTGCCAAAAGGGACGAGAACTCGACACGGGTCCAATGGCTCACCGCCAAAGCTCCCGGCCGCAACCCGGCCATGAACTCTTCAACTGCGGTGCTGGTAGCTTCCTCCAGGATGAGCGGCGCAAGGAAACTCGTGTCGAAATAGAGCATTAAAGGCTCTCATCCCGCGCCTCGCGCAGAAGCACATCGCTGGCGCCGCGCCAGCGCGGCAGACTCGCCCGGAATTCGGCAAGAGACCGAAGTGGCCGCTTCGGGCGCGAAACCGCCGACAACCGCGCGACCGGCCGGCCGTGGCGCGTGATGACGATGTCTTCGCCGCGTTCCACCTTATCCAGCAATTCGCTCAAACAAGCCTTCGCCTGCGCCAAATTAACCACGCCCACGATCTCTTCCTTATATGACTAGAAAACAGGTCATGCTTACTCGGTGTATAACGGCGCATCAAGCATTGAGCTATGGCGGAAGTCGTCGCCCATCATTGTCGGCCTGCGCGGGGCCCCGACCGCGTCTACCCACCACCCGCCGCCGGCGCATAGGCGCGCATGAATGTCCGCGCCACGCGCTCCGCCTCGGCGCGGATTTCTTCCGGGGTGGGTATGGGAATCACGTTCAAAACGCGCTTCCAGTGCAGGCCGCCATGCAGCAGGCTCAAATAATCTTCCGCCGCCTGGACGCAATCCTCCGCCGCGATCAGCCCTTTGGCCCGGGCGCCCTCCAGGAACTCGGCGATCCGCTGTATGCCAAAGCGTGGGCCGCTTTCATAAAACGCATGGCCGATCGAGGGGTCGCGCCTGGCCTCTGAAACGATCAGGGTATAAAACGCCGTCGCCTCCTCCGACATCAGGCTTTCCAGGATTCGCACGCCTAAATCCATCAGAACCAGGGTGGGGTCGCCGCCGATCGGTTGCTGCCCGAACGTCTCGCGCACATGGCGATCGCAACGGTCCTGCACATGCGCCTGGAACAGGTCCTCCTTGCTCTTGAAATAATTGTACAGCGTCCCCTTGGACCCGCCGAGCCGGGATGCAATATGGGACATCGACGCCGAGGAATACCCTTCCGCGCCGAAGACTTCCCGCGCGATATTCAAAATCGCCTCCCGGCGCTGTCCTCGGGCGGCAATATTCTTATTGTCTTTCACGAAATG
>CAJCJC010000309.1 GCA_903970575.1 Alphaproteobacteria bacterium | reverse complement strand
CACTCCAAGAGTGTCCTGAGTGTCGCAATATTTTACAATTCCCTGGATGCTTCGGTTAGAGAATATTGCATCGCATTGATAAACTTATGTTTTGCAGATTGGCATGGCGTTTGCATGGATTGAGGCAAGTTAAGGCCGCGCTTATCGCGCTGTATGGAGATTTGAATGTCATATAAATTCAATCTGTCGATGGTCCTGGTGGGAGCGACGCTTCTTGCCGCGAGCGTCGCGCACGCGACATTCGTTCCAGCTGGAACGTTGACGATCAACCTAAATTATAACGCCACGGTGACAACCGGCTCCACCGATACAATCACCTATAGAGGAACCACGAACAGCACCTCGTTTTTCGGAGATGGCGTCACGGGAGATTTTTTTCAGGCGCTAGGCGGCCTCGGCAGCACCGCCGCAACCACTCTTTCATTCAACCCGACAGTTGGCTCAATTGTCTCCTATGCAGGCAGCAGCGCGATTAATAATCTTTTCGTGTTCACCGACGGGTCCGGCGAGACCTATGATTTCAATCTCGACAACAGCATAACGGGGCTGGGATCAAACGGCACGGGCACCGGCAGCACAATCTCGTTATACCTCCTCGGCGACCTCACCGGCGCAGGCAACATCAGCTACGCCGCGACGCCGACCGCCGTTACGATCTCGCTTACCCAGAACGGGGCATCGGGTTATTCCTATAGCAGCACCCTCTCAAATCCGCCTCCGGGGATCAATATCCCGTCGGTGCCGGAGCCGGCCAGCATGATACTGATGGGCAGTGGGCTTGCCGCTCTCGGATGGGCGCGCCGCCGCAAAGCGCGGTAATCTTTTTATCTGTTCAGAAAAAGGCGGCCACTTCGGGGCCGCCTTTTTTATTGCGCTTAAAGGAAGCCGGCTCCATTACCTTAGCCAACTACGCGAAGGAGCAAGCATGTCCCGCGCCACCATTATGGTCGACGACCGCCTGGGCGAGTATCTCGACTTCATTAACAGGCCTGAAACGGCGGCTCAGCGAAAGCTCCGCGACGAAACTGGCATGATGCCCAACGCCGGGATGCAGATTGGCCCAAATCAGGGCAGCTTCATGGCATTTTTGATCAAACTGCTCGGGGTTGAACGCGCCCTCGAGATCGGCACGTTCACCGGGTATAGCGCGCTGACGGTGGCCTCGGCGTTGCCGGAAGGCGGAACGATGGTCTGCTGCGACGTCAGCGCGGAATGGACCGCCAAGGGCCGCGCGGCCTGGACTGAAGCCGGAATCGGCGACCGGATCGACCTCAGAATTGGTCCTGCGGCCGAGACCCTGGACCAACTCATCGCCGATGGCGAGGCCGGGACGTTCGATTTCGCGTTCATCGACGCGGACAAAGACAATTACGACCGGTATTACGAGCAATGTCTGATCCTGGTGCGTAAGGGCGGCCTGATCGCGATCGATAACGTGCTGTGGTCCGGCGGCGTCGCCGACCCGTCCGATCAGGACCGGCTCACCGTCATGATCCGGGCGCTGAACGAAAAGCTGCGCGACGATCCCAGAGTGGATTTTTGTCTCGTGCCGATCGGGGATGGACTCTCTCTGGCGCGGCCACGCTGAACGCGGCGATCTTGAGGGTGGACGCGCCCCGATTGGTCGCTATCCTCACCCGGTATGAGCAACGAACGTCTTCCGACCGAGTTCTGGGTTCAGGCACAGCTGAGACGGTTAGGGTCCAGTGGAACGGGAGCCTACCTGCTTAGGCGGGGCGACGCGGAGCGCGGAACCGTCATCGTAAGGCTTGCCGAGCGCAACGGCGTGCGCATCCTCATTCAGGTGCGCGATCTTGACGGTAAGCTCGGCTGGATGGGCGTCAAGGACGGCGCGGTTCTGAGCGAGGGCGAAGCAAGCGCCTATGTCGATCGGGCCATCAGCCGCGATTCCGACCTGTGGGTGATCGAAGTCGAGACAAGACCTGGCGACAATCCCTTTTCAGGTGAGTTGTCCGGCTTTTGAGGGCGTGTCGTTCGGCGGCGCGACGGTATTCGCGACATTCCAGGAAACCAGCAGCGCACCGGCCGCGCACACGGCCGCCACGAAATACGGCGCGCCGGGAATATGCAGCGGCCCCCGGGCCACGATCGCGGCCGCGAAGACCTGCGCGAATAGAAGCGGTCCGAACATGTCGGCAAGCCCCATGAAGCTGGATTGCGCCCCCTGCCACTGCCCTTGCTGAGACCGGCCAACACGACGCGTACCCATGCTCTGGATCGCGGGGTTCGCGAGCCCCCATAAAGCGACGAAGGGAAACGCCACCAGAAAGATCACGCCGTTAGGGGCGAGCGCATAAATCGAGAATCCCACCACGCCGCTGACCAGCCCGATCAATAAGGCGCCCCGTTCCCCCAGCCATGCGACCGCCGGCCTTACAAGCGCGCCGGAGACCAGCATCTGGAGAATGCCCACAAAGGCGAGCGCCGCGCCCATGGTCGCGGTGTCCCAGCCATATCGATAGCTGGCGTAAAGAACGAACATATTCGGCAACGAGCCTTGCGCCAGGCGCTGAAGAACGTTGGCCAGAGTTAGCCGCGCCAGGATCGCGCTCGATCCGACCAAGCGCAGAGACCCAACCGGATTGGCGCGCCGCCAGGAGAAGGCGACTCTGCGGTCCTTTGGCAGGGATTCTGGCAACACGAAAAATCCGTAGGCGCCATTCAGCAAACTGACCGCCGCCGCCGCCCAGAATGGCAGGCGAAGATCGATATCGCCCAATACGCCGCCAACCGCAGGTCCGATGACGAATCCAAGACCAAAGGCGGCGCCGAGCATGCCAAAGCGGACCGCGCGCTTTTCCGCGGGGGTTACGTCGGCGATATAGGCCCCGGCGGTCCCATAGCTGGCGGCGGTGATCCCGGAAATCAGCCGACCCGCGAAGAGGAACCAGAGAGTCGGCGACAGCGCCATCAGGATGTAATCGAGCCCCAGACCGATATTGGACAGAATAATGACCGGGCGGCGACCGACGCGATCGGACAGGGTTCCCAGCAAAGGCTGAAAGATGAATTGCATCAGCGCCCAGGCGAAGCCGAAATAGCCGACGATATCGGCGGCGCGCGCGGTGTCGCCCCCCAGGAAGCTCTTGATCAAAGTCGGCAAGACGGGAACGACCAGTCCAAGCGCCAGCATATCGAGAAGAACCGTGGCGAACACGAACCCAAAGGCGGCCTTACCCGGCGCGGGCCCCGTTGGGTCGACGCCAGGCGGGGCGGTCGGTTCAGTCGTCATGACGTCTCCCCTGAAACTCCAGGGATCAGAGCGCCGGGATTCATAATATTGCCGGGATCGAGCGCTGCTTTCACGCCGCGCATCATATCGAGTTCGACCGCGCTCTTGATACGGCTCATCTCGTCACGTTTGAAGCGACCGACGCCATGTTCGGCGCTGATCGAGCCACCGAGATCGAGCGCGATATCGTGCACGATCCTGTTCATTTCTTCCCAACGCGCCATAAAGTCGACGGTATCGGCGCCAACCGGCTGCGTGAGGTTGAAATGGATGTTGCCGTCTCCCGCATGGCCGAATGGCATGGGTCGGATGCCGGGCAGCGCCATTTCGACCGCGGCGCTGGCCAGAGCGATAAACTGGGGGATGCGGCTGACCGGAACCGAGATGTCATGCTTAATCGATCCACCCTCGAAACGCTGCGCTTCGACGATCGCCTCCCGCAGGAACCACAGCGCGCGGCGGCGCGCCTCGCTATCGGCCAGCGTCGCGTCGCTGACCAGCCCCGCCTCGAGCGCGCTCTCCAACGCAGCCTCCATCGCCCGACGCAGGAAGTCGCCCTCCACCCCAGCGGTCGCCTCCGCCAAAACATACCATGGCGACCGGGCGGCGAGCGGATCGTGCGCGCCGTGAATGTGGCGCAGCGCGAAATCGATCGCCATGCGCGGGATCAGCTCAAATCCCGAAAGGCTGTCGCCGGTCGCGGCTCGCATTTGGGCAAGCAACGCCACCGCCGCCGCTGGGTCGGGCACGGCGATAAAGGCGGTTTCCACTTGGCGCGGGCGCGGGAACAGTTTCAGCACCGCGGCGGTGACGATCCCGAGCGTGCCTTCGCCGCCGATGAATAGATGCTTCAGATCGTACCCGGTATTGTTCTTGCGCAGCCGC
>CAJCJC010000308.1 GCA_903970575.1 Alphaproteobacteria bacterium | reverse complement strand
GTGGTCGTCCGGTCTCGCCCATCGGGCGGCCGGGATGGCGCTGCTGGTTGGCGGCGGGCTTGGCGTTTACGCCCTGATTATCGTGCTGAGCCGCGCGGCGACCCGGGCCGATATCGCCGGCCTGTTGCGTAGGGAACGCCCGGCTTGACCGACCGGGCGGGCAGGGCCGATAAACCCAGCCCACCCGTAAACCCTGTCCCCCCGAGCCACCAAGTGACCCGTATCCTCTCAGGCATGCAGCCGACCAACCAATTGCATCTTGGCAATTACCTGGGCGCGCTGAAAAACTGGGTAGCGCTCCAGGACCGGGGCGAAAATTTGTTCTGCGTGGTGGATTTGCACGCCATCACCGTGCCGCAGGACCCGGAGACTCTCATACGGTCGACCCGCGAGATCGCGGCCGCCTATATCGCGGCCGGGATCGATACCGCCCAATCGATCATCTTCGCGCAGAGCCATGTCTCGGCCCATGCGGAACTTGGCTGGATTCTGGGCTGCTTCACGCCGCTCGGCTGGTTGAACCGGATGACGCAGTTCAAGGAAAAGGCGGGGAAGGACCGCGAGAACGCGCTGCTGGGGCTGTACGGCTATCCGGTGCTGATGGCGGCCGACATCCTGACCTATCACGCCACCCATGTGCCGGTGGGCGAGGACCAGAAGCAGCATCTGGAGTTGACCCGCGACATCGCCGGCGCCTTCAACCGCCGCTATGAGGTCGATTTCTTTCCCTTGCCGGAGCCGCAGATTTTGGGCGAGGCGACGCGGGTGATGTCGTTGCGAGACGGGACCAAGAAAATGTCCAAATCCGACCCGTCGGATATGAGCCGCATCAACATGACCGATTCGCCCGACCTGATCGCGCAGAAAATCCGCAAGGCCAAGACCGACCCCGACGCCCTGCCGTTCAGCCCCGACGAACTCGAAACCCGACCCGAGGCCGACAACCTTCTGACCCTCTACGCCGCGCTGAGCGATGTCTCCAAACGCGCCGCCATCGCCCGGTTCGCGGGCGCCCAGTTCTCCTTGCTGAAGGCCGAGCTGACGGAGGTGGCGATCGAAAAGCTGGGCCCCATCGCGGCGCGCATGACCGCCCTGATGGAGGACACGGCCGCGATCGACGCCATTTTGCGCGACGGCGCGGAAAAGGCGAACGCCATCGCGCAGCCGATACTGGCGGAGACGAAGCGGCTGGTTGGGTTTCTGCCGGGGTAGGGCGGATGGACGCTTTCATAACGCTATGTATGAGAAAACCGTCCCAGAGCAGCTTGAAAATCGAGGGTGGAGTCGAGCGACGCCAACTCTATATACTCGGTTAGACATAGATATTTGGCTTGAGCCGCTGCGCCTGAAACGGGAGATCGCAATGACCGATTTGGAAAGGGTTGAGCGCTTTAGGGAAATGGCGGATCACCACACCGCGCGGCATACTGTCAGCAAGCAGGCGGCGCTCGACGAATTGGTTGCCGAGGGTATCTACACCGAAGACGGAAAATTGACGCCCGAGTACGGTGGCGCCACCAGGACTCCACGGCGACGCGTAGCCGCGGCTTGAGCCGTCTCGCGGCGTCGTTTGTCCTCGCATATCACGGCTGCGACGCACAGGTTGCGCATGACGCCCTATCTCGCAAGAGCATCCCTGTTTCCAGTAATCGTCATTATGATTGGCTAGGTCCCGGCGTCTATTTCTGGGAAGCCGATCCGCAACGCGCGCTCGAATGGGCTAAGGCCAGAGTTGGCCGGGGAGAAATTAACGCGCCCGCCGTCATGGGCGCTGTGATCGACCTCGGAAACTGTCTCGATCTCACAACACGGGAGAACCTTGCCATCCTTCGTTGGGCCTATGAAGCCTTCGCCAAGGTTCAGGCGGCGGCTGGCGTTGCGATGCCGGTCAACCGTTCTCCAGGCGGAGCAGCCGATCCAGATCGGTTGCTCCGTTATCGGGACTGCGCGGTGATCCCTCATCTGCATCGCATCAACGACGTCGATCCTGGGACACGATTCGATACCGTGCGCGGCATGTTCCCTGAAGGAGACGAACTCTATCCCGGCGCCGGCTTTAAGGCCAAGAATCATATTCAGATCGCGGTCAGGACAATGGATTGCATCAAAGGGTTTTTCCTGCCGCCCGCAGCTCGGTAGCGCCCTAGTTGGTGGTTTTTGGAGCGGGTATGTGGCGATAAGGGAGAGCGCATATGGAGCAATGGGACGTCGCGGTTGTGGGTGCTGGAACGGCGGGCATTCCGGCGGCGTTGTTCGCCGCCGCGCGTGGGGCGCGGGTGCTGCTTCTGGACGCGGCGGACAAGGTGGGCGGGACGCTGCATCTGTCGAACGGCAGCATGTCGGCGGCGGGCAGTCGGTTGCAGGCGCGGCTCGGCATCGTGGATTCGCCGGACGAGCATTTCGCGAATTGCATCAAGCTCAATCGCGGGACCGGCGATTTCGGCAAAATCCGGCTTTGGGTCGATAACGCGGCCGATACGCTCGCCTGGCTGCTGGATGCCGGGCTGGAGATGGACGCCAACCAGCCCGAGTTCAATCCGCAGACCGATCCTTACGACCGGCCGCGCGTCCACACCCCGCCGGATGGTGGCCGCAGCTACCTCAAATGCCTGACGCCGCTGGTGGAGGACGCGGTCGCGCGTGGGGCGATCACGCTGCGTCTCGGCATGCGGATGACCGACCTGACGCCGGATGGCGCCGGCGGCGTTTGCGGCGTGATCGCCATGGATGGCGACGGCGCCACGCATGAATTCAGGGCGCGGCGGGTTATTCTGACCAGCGGCGGCTATGCCCAGAGCACCAAGTATTGGCGGGAATTGCACGGTCTGCCGCGCCGGGTCTTCGCCTATCCGCATTCGAATGGCGATGGTTTCACCGCCGCCCGGGCGCTGGGCGCGCGGATCGTCCATACCGAGCATTACCTGCCCACCGTCGGCGCCACGGCGGACGCCGACGACCCCAGCCGATACTGGATTCAGAGCCGCAATTCGCCCCGGTTCCGGCCGCCCTGGGAAATCTGCGTCAATCTCGACGGCGACCGCTTCATGGCGGAGGATCGGCAGGGCAACGACCGCCGGCAGCGGCTTTTGCGCGGCCAGCGGGAGCAAAGTTACTGGATTATCTACGACGCGCGCATCCGGCGGGAAAGCCCGCCCCTGTTCTTTATTCCGGAGGAAAAGGTGGAGCGGATGTTCCGCTATCACGAGGATTTTCAGCGCGCGGACTCTATCGAGGACCTGGCGCGCGCCTGCCATTTGGACCCAAGGGCGCTCAAAATCACCATTGATCGCTATAATGCAGGTCAGGCGGTGGGCCAGGATGAAATGGAGCGGGAGCACATGCCCGTGCCCATCGCGGAGGCGCCGTTTTACGCGGTGAAGCATCACGGCATGGCCATGATAACCTTTGGCGGCCTGGCCGCCGACGACCGGCTGAACGTGCTGAACGCCGCCGGCGCGCCCATCGCCAATCTCTACGCCGCCGGCGAAATGCTGGGCGCCGGCGTGTTCGGCAATTTCTTCCTGGGCGGCATGATGGTCTCGGCCGCGCTGACCTTCGGCCGGCTGCTGGGGGAGCGGGTGGTTGATTAGGTGGAAAAAGTAAAATTAAAATGATGCCTTCAGAGATTATTAT
>CAJCJC010000307.1 GCA_903970575.1 Alphaproteobacteria bacterium | reverse complement strand
CTGGCGCTTGTTCTGGGCTGCGGCCTCGCCATCGAATTCGGGCTAGGCTGGCTGCTGCGTCGCCCATTCCGCGAACTGGGACGGCATTCTCCACGTGTCGCGCCCTCGGAAGCGGCCATCTCCGACCATAGCGACGCGGAGCCGGCCGAGATTTCGCCGATCGCCAAAACCGGATCGCGCTATCGCCCCCGCATGAGTGGCGCCTGGCTGGTCGTGCGGCGACTGCCATTCGCGCTGGGCGGCCTGGTGCTCAAGCTTATTCCCATCGCCGGCTTCGCGATCGTCGCCAATCTGCTTTCGGCGGCGGATATCATCCATTCGTCCACCAATACCCGCCTCGCGATCCTGGCGGTGATCAACGCCTATGTGCTGTTGAAGATCGTCATGTCGGTGACGCGCATGCTGGTTTGCGAGGAGCATCCGCGACTGGCCATTCTACCGATGAAGGCGGAGAACGCGGCCTATATCGAGGTCTGGGTGCGGCGGATCGCGCTGCTGATCCTCTTCGGCGTGGCGTTGGTGGAGGGCGCCGAGGAGCTGGGACTCGCGGCGGCGGCCGGTTTGGCTTTGCTCAAGCTGATCGCGCTGGTGGTCCATATTTGCTTCGTGATCGTCGTGCTGCAGTGCCGGCGCGGCGTCGCCGAAGCCTTGCAAGCAAAGGGGACGGCGCATGGGCCGGTCGCCCTCTTTCGGAACCGCCTGGCGGCCACCTGGCATTACCTGGCCGCGGCCCTGATCATGGCGTTTTGGGTGGTTTGGGCGGTCCAGCTTCGCGACGGGCTTAACGAGCTGCTGCGGTTCGTCGTCGTCACGATCGTGGTGGTGGGGCTTGGGCGGCTGGTTTCGTTGATCGCGCTGGGCAGCCTGGACCGGCTGTTCCATCTTCATCCAGATGTCGCGACCCGTTATCCCGGCCTGGAGACGCGCGCGAACCGGTATTACCCGTTGCTGCGCGGCATGGTTTCTTGGGCGATTTGGCTCGCCACCATTGTCGGGCTGCTCGAGGCGTGGGGCTTGCGCGCCTTCGCCTGGTTCAGCCAGGGCAGGACCGGCGACCGCCTCGTCTCCGCCATCATCACGGTCGCGGTCGCCCTCATCGTCGCGATCGCCATCTGGGAAATGGCGAACGCCGCCATGGACCGCCATGTCGACCGGCTGACCCGCGAACAGCAAACCGCGCGGATCGCCCGGGTCAAAACGCTGTTGCCGATCCTGCGCAATATTCTCCTCATCACCATCATCGTGATCCTTGGACTGACCGTCCTCAATCAGATCGGGGTGAATATCGCGCCCCTGCTGGCGGGCGCCGGCATCGTCGGCGTCGCCATCGGCTTTGGCTCGCAAAAACTGGTGCAGGACTTGATCACCGGCCTCTTCCTCTTGCTCGAAAACGCTATGCAGGTGGGCGACTGGGTCACGGCCGGGGGGCTGTCCGGCTCGGTCGAAACTCTGTCGATCCGCACGGTCAAGCTGCGGGCCGGAGACGGCTCGCTCCACATCATTCCGTTCAGCGCGGTCACCACCGTCACCAACACCAATCGCGGCGTCGGAAACGCGGCCGTCAGCGTCAACGTGGCGCTGAAGGAGGACCCGGACCGGGTCGGCGAAGCGTTGAAGGCCATCGCGCTGGAGATGCGCGAAGACCCCAAATTCGGCGCCGGCATGCAAAGCGACCTGCAGCTTTGGGGCGTGGACAAGGTGGACGCCTCGGTCATGACCATCGTGGGCCAGATCGTCTGCACCGATTCGGGGCGCTGGGGCGTTCAGCGCGAATTCAACCGCCGGGTCAGGCTGCGCTTCGAGGAACTTGGCATCGAGATCGCCAACCCGACGCACACGATCGTCGTCGCCAGACCGGATGACCCGACGGAAGCCGCCGCGCCAAAGGAGGAGAAGGCTTCAGCGGAACCGGAATCAGCCGATGCCACCACGACGCCGGATTCGCCGCCGCCAGGCGCGCTCGGCCACGGAGAATAGGATAACGGCCTTACCGGCGCGGATTTTTACGCCGAGAGGTCCGTCATGATCGATGGCCGGGTCGTCATGCTCCACCACTATCATCTCACCCGCGAATATCCCTATACGATCGGCTGCTTCAAAGGCGCGGTATACCCAGCGCTGCTGAGACGGCGCGGCCCGCGGCCGGGCGGATTTGGACCGCCGCCTTAAGGCGATTGACGTATCTTTAAAGTCCGGATCAAACTGCGGCGGTTCCGGGTTAGGGACGCATGAATCGACTGAGATCGAAAGGAACACGCTATGGAACATAAAACCGCGACCATGATCGGGGCCGTCGCCGCGCTTGCGGCCGCTCCCGCGATCGCTGCGGCGCCGGCTGGGCCCGCCATTACGATGGAAGCGTCGGCGATCCCCGTCGCCCAATCCTATGCGGAATTGCTGGAGCCGACCCCCAACGCAGTGGAACGGCTGAAGCGCGCGGAGGCGGAAAGCGCCGCGCGGCGCCTGACGCAGGTTCAGTTGACCATCGAGGTCGGTCCGCACCACCACCACCACCATCACCATCATCACCACAGCCGGGCATGGTATCTGGCGCATGGCTATTTTTGGTCCGGCGGCGCCTGGATCCTGCGGCCGGTACACCATCACCACCATCATCATCACCACCACCATCATCACCACGACGAATAACGACGAAGGCGCGGCTTTCTGTTTACTCCGACCGCTCCTTCGACCTGACGGCGCGGAACATCTGGCGGTAAGTCCCGTCGAAGACCGTATTCGTGGTCGAGACCCATCGCGTGCCCGCGGCGAGCCGATCGCGGCTCGCCGCGAGTCTGCGCGCCCGCAATTCCCGCTCCGCCGCCTCGTCCTCCGTCATCGGCTGAAGGTCGAGTTCGGGCTCGGCGGGTAAAACGATCATGCTGATGAAGGGTTCGCCCTTACGGAAAATATGGGTCACGCCCCTGGGCGGGGCCTTGAAGATGCAGAAGAACATCATCGGCCACCAATCGCTGCGAATGAGCGCGGGCACAGCCAACGGCGTGGTGTTCGTGGAGTCGGTGAAATAGCGCGGGTGCGGCTCGGTGCGGATCGCCCAGCCGCTGGGCGCCTCGAGGTCGAGCGAAATCTGGTATGAATAATAATCCGCGCCGAAAGCGCGGAATGGCGGCCACATCATGTCGTCGGGGGGCTCGCCCCAATCCGCCTCCAGCCTGACCCGCCCGCGGAAATTCGTAACCCGCATCTCCTGATCGAATGGATAGATCAGCTCGACGCCGTAGCGGGCGCTTTCCGTATAGGGCAGGCAATGCCAGGGCTGTTCATGGCTGCCATCCGCCCGGGGTTGCTGCTGGCCCGCCCAGCCGGGAATCGCGAGCTTGATGATCCGGGGCGGTGGGCGGAGCCCATGCAGGCGGTATTTGAGCAGCGGCATGGCGGCGTCCTATCGGCGTTGCGATCGTTCAACAACAGGTGACTGGCGAAGAGGTTCAGGAAACAGCCGGTTATTACACCACGGACTTGACGCGGCGCGCATTCCTCTGCTCGCTATATCGTGACGACGCCAAGCTTGCGGCGACTCTTACGCGCCAATCAACGTTTCTTTTGCTGGACCCGACATGAAAGCCTACGAAATCGGCGACTTCCCATCGACCGGCGCGCTGACCCTCGTGGAGCGCCCCGACCCCGTTCCAGGGCCGGGCGAGGCGCTGATCCGGGTGCGCGCCACCGGCGTCAACGCCCGCGACTTCTCGATCATGAAGCGCGTTTTCTTCGGAAACCCGGCGCCGACCACGCATATTCCCCTCTCGGACAACGCCGGAGACGTGATCGCGGTCGGGCCCGGCGTGACCGAGGTCAAGCCCGGCGACCGGGTCACCATGTGCCATTACTGGCGCTGGCTCGACGGCCCCTGGGACGAATCCATGCGGAACGACGATTTCGCCAATACGCGCGACGGCTTCCTGGTCGAACAGGCGGTCGTTCCGGCCGTGGCCCTTCTGCCGATCCCCGACTGCCTGACCTATGAACAGGCCAGCACGCTCCAAAGCGCCGGGCTTACGGCCTGGCAGGCGGTGGTCGAGGCCGGGCGGGCCAAACCCGGCGAAACCCTGGTCACCATCGGCACGGGCGGGGTGTCGGTCTTCGCCATGCAATGGGCCAAGATGTTGGGCGCCCGGGTCATCGTCACCTCCTCCAGCGACGAAAAGCTCGAGCGCATGCGCGAGCTGGGCGCGGACGAGACGATCAATTATCGCGCCACGCCGGAATGGTGGGAGGCGGTCATGGATTTGACCGGCGGGCGCGGCGCGAACCTCGTGGTCAACAACGTGGGCAACGGGGAAGTGGACCGCTGCCTGAAGGCCAGCGCCTCGGGCGGCCGCATTCTCCATATCGGCTCCGACCCGGTAACGCCGGGACGCCAATATGCGCCGCCCCAATTGCCGTCGCGCCTGGCGCTGCTCATCCTGCGCGATCTCACGCTCAAAGGCGTGATCGTCGGCAGCCGCCGCATGTTCGCGGACCTGCTGAAGGCCATGGAAACGCACAACATCAAACCCGTGATCGACCGCGTCTACGATTTCGCCCAGGCCAACGACGCCATCGCCTATGTCGCCGGCGGCGAAAAGCTGGGCAAAGTCGTCATCCGCATGGGGTGAGCGGGCGTTCATATTTGATGTCCCTCCGCCTCGATGGAAGAGGCGAGGAGAGGATGACGCCGGCCGGAGTTCGCGAAGCGCCTCCGGTCCTTACCCGACCGACGTCGCGAAGACGATAACAGGATTGAACCTCCGCGAACCTCCGCGTCTCCTCCGCGCCCTCGGCGTTAAAATCTTACTCCACCGAAACCACGGCCCAGCCGCGCCCATGCCAAACCGCCCCGAACTCCCCTAGGGAATTCAGGCCGGCGGATGAAATTCTAAAGAAACGGAAAATCGGGCGACGAACAGATCAAAACGATCACCCCGGCGGACCCCGGCTGCGCGCCGCCGCATCGGCCGCTGTCGCTAGGGCCGCCCCATCGGCGTTATCGCGCTCCACAGCCGGGAAACCCGAGGCGCCGCGCGCTTCACCGCGCGAACCCTGCTCAGTGTCGCTCGCCGCCCGTTCATTCGCCGCGCCCGGCTCCGAGGCCTTCGCCCCGCCCGA
>CAJCJC010000306.1 GCA_903970575.1 Alphaproteobacteria bacterium | reverse complement strand
CGCCCCGAGATCGATCCCCCAATGGCCCGCCGCGCCCGCCGGCGAGACGAAATCCTCCTGGACATCGATGACGACTAGGGCCGTACGGCCGGGAACGATCATCGGCGGAAGCAGCGATGGCTCGACCAGAGGATCGAGCAGAGCGAGATCAGACGGCATAGGTAAGCTCCGCTTTCTCCGGGAACCGCGCGCGAATCCGGGGCATAATTTCCCGCGCGAAAACCGGCATCGACTTTAGATAATCGGGGAAAATCAACATGACCCCGTCAAGGTCGCAATATTCGATCATCTCGATCAGCCGCGTGGCGACGGTTTCCGCCGAGCCGATGATACGGGCCGACATAAAGCTCGATCGTGCGTTTTGTACGAAGGAATTCTCCTTGCCGATTTCGGCGTCCAGGAGCCCATAGGCGCGCATCATCCCCTTGCAGGCCTCGAAATCGAATCCGGCGCGAAAATGATCGGCCTCTGCCTCGGCGGCCGCGTCGGTATCGCCGATCACGAGGTTCATCATCGTATAGGTCTTGATGGACCGGCCGGCCCCACGGGCCATGGCCTTCACGCTGTTGCTGATATGGGCCAGCTCGTGGTCATCCTTGCCGCCGGCGAACATGGCGTCCGCCGTCTCGGCGGTAAAGCGGATGCCGCGCTCCGAAGTCCCCGCGCAAACCAGAAAAGGCTGCCGGCGTGGCTTTGGAGCGGATTGGCAATCGTCCATTTGGAAATATTTGCCGTTAAACGTCACGGACTCCTCGGTCCACAGTCGCTTGATAATGGTGATCCATTCCTCAGCAAGATCATAGCGCTCGTCATGACCGACCGTGTCGCGCCACGCATGCATCTGCTCGAATTCGCCTTTATAGGCGCCCGTCACGATGTTGAGGCCGGCGCGGCCATTGCTGATCTGGTCCAATGTCGCGATCATCTTGGCGGTCACGGCGGGGTTTTGCAGCAACGTGTGTACGGTCGTCAGCACCTTGACGCGCTTGGTCACCGCGGCGAGGGCGGCCATCAGAATCTGCGAGTCCAGCGCTGAATGCCATTGCTGGGTAACGCCTCCATATCCCCGCCATTTCGCCATCGACATGATGAAATCGAGGCCGATCTCCTCGGCCAGAATGGCCACCTTATGGTTGTATTCGTAAGAGCCGTCGAGGAGGGGCGCGTTGGTGGATAGGATCCAGCCTCCATTCGCCATCGGCAGGAACACGCCTAAATCCTTCCCGCCTAAATCCGACGGCAAGCCGAAATCCAGTCGATTTCCCGAACCCTTGAACTGGACGGGTTCAGCCTCCGCGATTTGCGTCATTATCTAAACTCCCGCACCGGCTAACCGATCGATCATATTAGTATCCTGATCGATAATGTCGGGCTTGCGCGACAGCGCCTCGATTCTTGCTCGAAACTGGCGCGCGTTTCTTCCCGGTTCGATTATATTACCAACCTATGGAAGCCATCGAAACCGAACCCTCGTCTTCGCCGATATTCCTGGATTATTCCCAGGAGTCGCTGGACCGGGCGTACGATCAGGATTTCTGGGCGGCGGACGCGGAGGAGATCCAAGCGCGGATTTTTATCAAGAGTATTGAAGTCGCTCGCCAAGCTCCGCCGCGCACCATGCGCTATGGGTCCGGCGAAAAACAATTCGTGGATATCTTCGCCCCAGCCGGCGCAAACAGCGCTCCGGTTCTGATCATGATCCATGGAGGCGCCTGGCGGCTCGCCATGCGTGAAGCCTTTTACGGACCCGCGCCCGCTGTCATGTCCGCCGGCTGCATCCTTGTCGTCGTCGGATTCGCGTGTCTGCCAGCGATAACGATGGTCGAGATGGCGTCACAAATCAGGCAGGCGCTTGTCTGGATCAAGCGCGAAATCGGGAAGTTCGGCGGAGATCGCGAGAATCTCAATCTCATCGGGCATTCATCCGGCGCACATTTGGCGGCCGTGATGCTCACCACCGATTGGACCGCATTGAATTTGCCCGCGCCAAATATCAAAGGCGCAACCCTGCTGAGCGGTCTCTATGATCTATATCCGGTCATGCTGTCGGCGCGCCGTCGCTATATCGACCTTAGTTCAGAGCAAATCGAGGCGCTGAGCCCCATGCGCAATCTGAACCGGGTCGCGGGATGCGTGACGATAGCGTGGGGATCCAAGGATTCGCCCGAGTTCAAGCGGCAATCGGAGGTTTTCGCGGCCGCCCTTGGCGGCATGGGTCGACTGGCGCGACCGGCGTTGGTGCTCGATTGCAACCACTTCGAGATTCTGGAAGCCCTTAACGACGCCGAACATCCGCTGACCAAAACGATGTTGGAGGATGCACAACGCTGACACAAGTTAAGCCTCAAGTTACCGCGTCGAGCACCATTTTCTGGAAGCCGCGGACGCCGCCTTCCCAATAGGGCGAGAACCGCGTCTTGATTCCGGCGGCGTCGCGAACGCCGATCGTGGCCTGGACGCCCTCGATAAAGGCGGCGTCCTGGGGCAAGACCTCCGCCCACATGTCGATCGTGCCCTGGCGCGCCTCGGCATAGTCAGGCGACGTCGCGGCGTCGCCGTTGGCATAGATGTTGATCTGTACTTTTGTCCTCTCCGGCCCGTCGGGCAGGTGAATCCCCAGCATCAGGTGATCGGCCGCCAGGAGAATGCTTCCCGTGGGAAATACGTTGATCGCGTAGAGCAGGCGCGGCCCCGCATCGTCACTCCGGGGCAGGTCCGGAAGCCGGGCGTTCCAGGCGCGCTGTTCGGTTTCGGCCGGAAAATCGGTGAGATCGGTCGAGAGCGCCGTGTAAACAGGGGCGACGACGCGGGCGGTGGAGTTCCGAATAAGATGCGCGTTCAGCTGTGGGTGGCCGAACGGCAGATGGTAATCCTCGATCCCGCTCTCGGTGACGATCTTCCAATTGCCGTTATAGGAATCTTCGAAAGCCGCGGCGTGGCGAATATCGACGAAATCGTAATCCGACAATAGCGCGGCCAGGGGAGCGATATGCTCCTCGAAGGGAGGCGCGGAGCCGTCGATATTGACGAAGATGAAATCGAGCCAGCGCCCCAGCCTGACCGGCTTCAGCCCCAGTTCGGCTTTATCGAAGCCAGGGGCCTCACCCGTACGGGCGCCGCCGATCTCCGGCATCGCGAGCAAGTTCCCGTCTAGGTCGTAGCGCCAGCTATGCCACGGGCAACGGAGGGATTTGAGGTTGGAGCACGGTTGCGCGACGAGCCTGAGCGCGCGATGGCGGCAGATGTTATGGAACGCGGCGATCTCGCCATCGTTCTTGCGCACCAAAAGCAGCGGCCAACCCGCGAGATCGACCGGCAGCGCGTCTCCAGGGTTGGGGATTTGAGCGCCCACGGCCACGGCGGCCCACGCCCTTGGAAAAAGCGTACGCTGCTCAATCCGATAGAAATCAGCGCCGTAGTAATAACCCGGCAAACCCTCCGCATCGCCCAAGGGACGCTCGAGCGCGGCGCGAATCTCGGCCTCTTCCGTCTCAAAGGCGCCGGGAGAATAATGGTTCACGAATTGGCCTCCTCCAAACGGTCGAGGGCGCGGCGATAGCGCTCCAGCAGCCATTGGTTCATCTGAGGTATGGTCGCCTCGAGCCAGGAAAACCGGCCCGCCGGCGAAAAACGCGAACGGTGGCCGCGATGCAACGCAGCCTGGGTCAGCATATCCTCGCCCACGATGGTCTGAAGCATTTTCCCTTGCTCTTCATACACCGACTCGAATTCCGGCTGCGCCACGGCTTCCTTGGGAAACAAGGAGAAGAACAGGAGTTCGGTTTTCTCGGCGGACCGGGGCAGCGACATCGTGACCAGGACGGACCCCGCCTCAATGACCAGGAACAGCACGGGCATGACGGAGATGAACAACAGCCGGCCGCGCTGCTCATCCGTCAGGTTCGGAATGATGGGGAGTTGAACCTGACCGCCGGAATCGAACAGTTCAGCCGAATCCGGGCCAAAATCCGTTGTCGTCAGGACTTGTCCATCGCCTGGCGAGAACGGATAAAACTTCGATAGATTGGCGGGGGCCGGGTTATGCGAATCCTTATGCACGTAATCGGTGTGATAAGGCTCCAGCGAATTCTCGTGATAGATTTTCCAGTTCCAGTCGAACACGCCGGTGCTGACTAAGGGCGTGGGGACCAGATCGGCAATACCGAAATTGGCGATCTCGCTGTCCATCTTCTCGAGGGTCGGCGCCAAGGGCGCGGCAGCGTCATCGAAATTGATGAAAATAAGGCCATGGAAAATCTCGAAGCGGATACGAGGAAGGCGTATTTCTTCGCGTAATTTCCCGAGCGGCGTGGTTTCGCGCATCGCGGGAGCGGAATGGAGCGTACCGTCGAGATTATAGGTCCAGGCATGATACGGGCAGACGAAGTATTTGGCGTTAAGGCAGCCTGACGTATCCGCCGGCTCAGCCAAACCTTCGAACAGGGGGTGGCCGCGATGCTGGCAAATCGCCGACATCACGTCGATGTCTCCATCCTTGCCGCGCACAACCAAAATCGGCTCGTCCAGAATCCGTAATTTGAAATGGTCGCCCGGATTGGGAACCTGATTCACATGCCCGATAAAAAGCCATTCGTGACCGAACAGCGCCCATTTCTCGAATTCCCAAAAATCGGAATCGTTATAGGCGAGCGCAGGCAGTATCCGCGCCTCCGCGACCGGGGCGGCGCAATCGATCGCGGCGTCAACCACATATCGCGCGACATCGACCGCCCTGGGATTAAGCCGCGCGGTTGCGGGTTCGCCAATAATTGGCCCACAAGGGTCAACTCCCGCCATCGATCGTCTCCGTTGCCCTATCCATACGCCAGTTTGTCACATTAACGGCGTCTATATCCAGGGTTTGGAACAGGTTACCCTAATCGCCATGATGAAATGCAGAAAAGCTTGATGGCGCTGTCAGACATATCAACCACTCCGCCTTCGAACCCAGAGAATCAAAAGGCTTCAACGCTGCGGCGCAGCCTTTCCGCATGGCAGCTTATTTTCCTGACTCTTTCGGCGACCACTCCCCTCGCTGGTGTTGTCGGATTGATGCCCCTGTCTTTCGCCTTCGGCGCGGGCGCGGGTATGGCGCTGTCTTTCGTGGTCCTGACGATCTTGCTCGTGGTCTTTTCCGTCGGCTACGTGGCCATGAGCCGCGAGACCCCGGATGCGGGCAGCTTTTATAACTACATCGCCAATGGCTTCGGCGCGGTGATCGGCCTTGGCTCAGCCTATGTCGCCATCCTGTCCTATATCGCGCTCTATTGCGGCGTTCTGGCCTATATCGGGTTCTATTCCGCCACTCTGGTCGAGGATTACGTCGGCATTCAAATCCCCTGGTTCGTGTATACGCTGACGGAAGCACTGATCATTTCGGCGCTTGGACGGCGCGGGATCGATTTCAACTCAAAGATAGTCGGCCTGATCGTGTTGGGAGAATTCCTGATCGTAATGGCGCTCGATTTTGGCATATTAGCCAAGCACGGCATCGCGGCGCTGCCTGTCCAGGCCATGGATTGGAGAACGGGCTACGGCGCCGGGGCCGGCATATCGCTGATGTTGGGCTTTACCTGCTACGCCGGATTCGAAGCGGCGGTTCTGTTCTCGGAGGAAACCATCCGGCCCAAGCGTAACGTCGCGATCGCGACATTCGGCTCGGTCATTCTGATCGGCCTATTATTTGGTTTGACGGCATGGCTGACGGTGGGGGCGGTCGGGCTCCCGGCGATCCGCGAAATGGCGGTGACCCAGGGCGGCGAGATGTACTTCACCTTGAGCGGAGAAATTCTGGGACATTTCGCGAGTTCGCTGGCCCGGCTGCTGATGGTGACAAGCCTCTTCGCCGCCGCCGTCGCCGGCCATAACATCAGCGCGCGCTACCTCATGATCCTCGGGCGACGACATTGCCTGCCGGCGGCTCTCGGATCGATCCACCCGCGCCACGGATCGCCCCATGTCGCGAGCCTGACGGTGACAATTCTGGCGTTGGCGGCCATCGGAGCCTGCTTCGCGATGGGGGCGGACCCGATCACCGGTATTGGCGCCGCGACCATCGGCTTGGCGACGCTCGGAATCATCGCTCTTCAAAGCCTGACCAGCCTCGCGGTGATCGCCTATTTCCGCCGGTGCTCCCGGCTGACCTGGTGGGAAACGGGTCTGGCGCCGCTGCTGGGATTCGCGGGCCTCGCCGTCGTCTTTGTTCTGGCGATCACGAATTTCGACCTGCTGACCGGGTCATCCGACGCGTTGATTCACGCCATTCCGTATGCGATCGCGCCGGTCTTTCTCGCTGGGATCCTGTATGCGATATGGCTCAGGCGCGCGCGGCCTTCGGCGTACCGCGCGCTGGCGCCGACGGCCTCGGCCTAACCGGCCATCGCGGCAAGCACGTTCGCGGCGGTGGTGGAGCAGCCGGGAACGCCAACCCGCATCATGGCGATAACCGCTTCGGTGAAACCGGAATCGTAACTGGCGGTGGCGTCCTCGACCAAAAGGCATTCATAGCCCCGATCGTTCGCCTCCCGGATGGTTGTGTGGACGCAGACATCCGTCGTAACGCCGGTGACCACCAGATGCGTGATTTTGCGGAGCCGCAGCATGTGATCCAGCAGCGTGGCGTAGAACGCGCCGGCGCCCGGCTTGTCGATCACGATCTCGCCCGCGACGGGGGCAAGCGCGGGGATGATGGCGTTGCCCGGTTCGCCGGTGACCATATACCGCCCAAGGGGGCCGGGGTCCCCGACACGGGGCGCATGTCGCCCGCGCTTGTGCGGCGGACAATCGGCCAGATCGGGCCGGTAACCCTCCCGCGTGTGGATCACCGGCGCGCCGGCCCGCCGGAAACTGTCGAGCAAGGATGCGATCACCGGAACGACGGGCTCCAGCAGCCGGAAATCGAGCCCCATCGCGTCCGCCCATCCCCCCGCCGTCATGAAATCATGCTGCATATCGATGACCAGCAGCGCGGTGGATTGCGGTTCGAACGAAAACGGCCTCGGGATCGCGTCTATATCGGGAATGACCTGTCTCCTGCGATAAAGCAGGCAGTCCTGTAGCGGGAGCCACCCTGCCCGTCCAGCGGCAAATTGCCGGATAAAACACCGCGTGTTTTTCTTGCGAAGTTCATTTCGCCGTGGGACGTTGATGGCGAAAAAATCATCGTTCCATGATGCCCGTTATCGGGAGAAGCATATTGGTTGATACACTAACTGTCGTCGTACAAAACTGATGCCCTCCGAAGGCATAGCCGCCGCGTATGACGCAGGTTCGGCGCACGTCTCGCAAAGGATGAGCCCCAAAGCCGCGGGGGTGATATTCGCGGCGACCTATGGCGCGTTCCTCAGCATCACTCCGACAGTCGTGGCGCTGCTGGGAATTTTCCTGAAGCCGATCGCAACCGAGTTCGGATGGCCGCGGTCAGAGGTCGCCGGGGCGATCAGTGTCGTCGCCCTGGGCAACGCGATTGCCTATCCCTTCGCGGGAAGGTTGGCGGATCGGATCGGCCCGAGGCGCACCATCCTCATGGGTAACGCGCTGCTGGGAATCTCCATCCTCTGCCTGTCGCTGGCGCGCAAGGAGCCGGTGAGTTTCTACCTGCTATTCCTGTTCGCCGGCGCCGCCGGGTCGATGCCCAGCACGATGGTGATCTCCAAGCTGATCGCGGAATGGTTCGACCGGACTCGCGGATTTTGGATGGGGTTTTGCGGGGGGATCGGAAACGGCCTGGGCGCGACGGCGTTCCCGGCGCTCGCCGCCGCCGTGCTCGAGGCTGGCTATGGCTGGAGGACCGGCTTTCTCACGGTCGGTTCTATTGTCCTCCTGACAGGCTTCCCGATACTTTTCTTCCTGCTGCGCGAGGCGCCGATCCGCTCCCGAACGGGGCCGGCCGATTCCGTGGTGTTGGAGGGCATGACATTCAGGCAGGTCATGCGCTCCCCCATGTTCTGGTGGATATTCAGCATCGTACCCCTGGGCGCGGGCTGCATGACCTCGATGTTCACGACGATCGTCCCCATTCTGACGGATCGTGGGATCCCGTTGGAGAACGCAACCATGGTGGTTGTAACCTTCGCGCTGACCACGTTGGTCGTCGAACCGGTGGTCGGATTTCTGACCGACCGAACCTCATCGCCGAAGCTGGCGGCGCCTCTGTTTTTCTCGGCGGCGTGCGGATTATGGCTTCTCCTGCATGCGCACAACGAGCCACTCCTGATCCTCTCCGGCATGCTGATGGGCGTGGGCGCTGGGGTGGAGTATTGCATTCTCACCTACCTCCTATCGCGCTATTTCGGGCTGAAGGAACTGGGAGCCATCTCGGGCATCGCCTATTCGGGCACATTGGTGTTCGGCGCGATCGCGCCCCTGTTCCTGCACGGGGTGTTCGATATGTCGGGCAGCTATGACGCGGCGGTCTATACGATCGTTGGGATACTGATTTACAGCAGCGTCGCGATACTGACGTTCGGAAAATATCGCTACGCCATTCATGGACGGGCCGGATAATGGACGGAAGATTGGGCCAGACAGCATCGGGACTCACGACATCGGATCTGAAACCAGGCTTCGGCGCCGAAATCCATGGCGTCGATCTCGC
>CAJCJC010000305.1 GCA_903970575.1 Alphaproteobacteria bacterium | reverse complement strand
GCTTGCGATTGACCGCATGCGCGTCGACGCGTTCGGCCAGATCGAACAGATCCTTGAACGGCCCCGCCTTGCGCGCTTCGACCACGCCCTGCATGGCGGCCATCCCCACGCCCTTGATGGCGGCCAGCGCATAACGTATCGCGGGCTTGCCGTTGCAATCTTCGACCGCGAAAGTCGGGAAGGAATGATTGATATCCGGTGGCAATAAAGTGAGGCGATGGCGAACCAGTTCCTGCCGGAACAGATTAAGCTTATCGGTATCGCCCATTTCGAAGTTCATTGAGGCGGCGAAAAATTCAGCCGGATAATTGGCCTTCAGATAGGCGGTCTGATAGGCGACCAGCGCATAGGCGGCCGCGTGGGATTTGTTGAAGCCGTAGCCGGCGAATTTATCGACCAGATCGAAGATTTGCCCGGCCTGCGCGGCGTCCACGCCACGCTCGGTGGCGCCGGTAATAAAGGTCTCGCGCTGCGCCGCCATCTCGGCCTTGATCTTCTTTCCCATCGCGCGCCGCAGCAGATCGGCGCCGCCCAGCGTATAGCCGGAGAGCGTTTGGGCGATCCGCATCACCTGTTCCTGATAGATGATGATGCCGAACGTCTCGACCAAGGTCGGCTCCAGCGACGGGTGTAGATAGTTCGGTTTCTCCTCGCCGTTCTTCACCTTGATGTATTGCGGGATATTGTCCATGGGGCCGGGACGGTAGAGCGAGACCAGCGCGATGACGTCTTCCAGACGGTCCGGCTTCATCCGTTTGATGGTATCCCGCATCCCGGTTCCTTCGACCTGGAACACGCCGACGGTATCGCCGCGCGACATCAGGGCGAAGCTTGGCTTGTCGTCCAGCGGAAGATTGACCAGATCGATCGCGACGCCCTGAGTCTCCAGCAGATCGACCGCCCGCTGAAGGACCGTCAGCGTGGTGAGCCCCAAGAAATCGAACTTTACCAGCCCGGCCAGCTCGACATATTTCATGTTGAACTGGGTGACCAGCATGCCCGATTTCTGGTCGCGCACCAGCGGGATCAGGTCTGTCAGCGGAGGATCGGAGATCACGACGCCGGCCGCGTGGGTGGAGGCGTGGCGATAGAGCCCCTCAAGCTTTTGCGCGATATCCATCAGCCGGCCGACGCTTTCGTCGCTGTCGCGCATCGCCTGGAGCATCGGCTCGCTGGCGATGGCCTGGGCCAGGGTGACCGGGGCGGCGGGATTGTTCGGCACCATCTTGCAAATCTTGTCGACCTGCCCGTACGGCATTTGCAGCACCCGCCCGACATCGCGCAGCACGGCGCGGGCCTGTAGCTTTCCAAAGGTGATGATCTGCGCCACGCGATCCTTGCCATAGCGCTGCTGAACATAAGCGATCACCTCGTCCCGCCGGTCCTGGCAGAAATCGATATCGAAATCCGGCATCGAGACGCGTTCAGGGTTGAGAAACCGTTCGAACAGCAGACCGAAGCGGATAGGGTCGAGGTCGGTGATGGTGAGCGACCAGGCGACGAGCGAGCCCGCGCCCGAGCCGCGCCCAGGCCCAACCGGAATGTCATGATCCTTCGCCCATTTGATGAAATCCGCGACGATCAGGAAATAGCCCGGAAACTTCATCTGGATGATGACGTTGAGTTCGAAATCCAGCCGGTCGACATAAAGCTTGCGCGTTTCGGCGCGGGCGGCCTCGTCCATGTGCGGGCCGTAGACCTGTTTTAGCAGCCTTTGCTCCAGGCCGGCATGGGCCTGCGCCCGCAGCTCGTCGGCCTCGGTGCGGCCCGCGGCGGTGGGAAAAGCAGGCAACAGCGGCTTGCGGATCTTCAGCAGGAAGGCGCATCGCCGGGCGATGGCGATGGCGTTATCGACCGCGTCCGGCACATCCGCGAACAGGGCGCGCATCTCGGCCGCCGATTTGAAGCGGTGCTCGGGCGTGACCCGGCGCCGGTTGTCCTCCGTCACATAGGTGCCCCCGGCGATGCAGAGCAGAGCGTCATGCGCCTCGTACATCGTATCGTCGGCGAAGAAGCATTCGTTGGTGGCGACCAGCGGCAGGTCGTTCGCGTCGGCAAGCTCGATTAGGGCGGCCTCGATCCGCCGCTCCTCGTCGAGCCCATGGCGGAGCAATTCGACATAGAGACGCCCGGAGAACAGCGCCATCAGCCGCACCAACATCGCCTCGGCCGCCGGGCGCTGGCCCTCGACCAGCAGGCGCCCGACCGGCCCGGCGGGACCGCCCGTCAGCGCGATCAACCCCTCGGTCGCGCCCTCGAGCGAGTCGAGCGCCAGAATGGCGGTGTTGCCGTCGTCATTCTCGAGGCAGCCCTGGGTGACCAGCTTGATCAGATTGGCGTATCCGGCCTCGCTTTGCGCCAGCAGGATCAACTGATCCGGATCGGCGCGCAGGCCGGGCCGGCCGGGAACGGGCGCCGCGACGCGCTTGATGCCCAGTTGGACGCCGATGATGGGCTGAATGCCCTCATCCGCCGCCGCCATGGCGAATTCCAGCGCCCCGAACAGATTGCCGGTATCGGTGACCGCCACCGCAGGCATCCGCTCCTTCTTGCACAGCTTGATCAGGTCCTTGACCTTGATCGCGCCCTCGGACAGCGAATAGGCGGAATGAACGCGGAGATGAACGAAATCGGCGTGGCTCAATGAATTTAGCCTTTAAAATCACCCCGTAGGATGGGCTGAGGCCTTGCGAAGCCCATCGGTCCGGTGGTGGGAACGGTGGGCTTCGCGAAGCCTCAGCCCACCCTACGTTTGCGCTTGGATCAGGATGCCATCCCGCAATTCGACGATCCGGTCCATGCGGCGGGCGAGGTCGAGATTGTGAGTCGCGATCAACGCGCCAAGTTTCGTCTCGGCGATCAATTCGCGCAATACGGCGAAAACGCCTTCGGCGGTTTTGGGGTCGAGATTGCCGGTTGGCTCGTCAGCCAGCAACAAAGCGGGCGCGTTGGCGAGGGCGCGGGCGATGGCCACGCGCTGCTGCTCGCCGCCGGAAAGCTTTCCCGGCCTGTGATCGGCGCGGCCGGCGAGGCCCACGCGGTCAAGCAGCGCCCGCGCCCGCTCGGCCCCGGCCCGGCGCGAAACGCCCGCGATCATCTGAGGAACCACGACGTTTTCAAGCGCGCTGAATTCGGGCAGAAGCCGGTGCGATTGGTAGACGAAACCGATTGTCTTGCGCCTGAGCGCCGTGCGCCCGGCATCGTCCAGAGAGCCGGCCTCAATCCCGGCGATCTCGACGGCGCCGGCGGAGGGACGTTCGAGCAGCCCGGCGATGTGCAGCAAGGTCGATTTACCCGCGCCCGAAGGGCCGACCAGGGCCACCAGTTCGCCAGGGACAACCGCGCAATCCACGCCGCGCAGTACTTCGAGCGCTTGCCCGGATTGCGGGAATACGCGGGTGACGCCGGCGAGGCGTAAAGCGGCGGCGTCGCTACTCATAGCGGAGGGCCTCGACCGGATCGATGCGGGAGGCGCGCCAGGCGGGGATGATGCTGAACAGGAAGCTGAGGCCCAGCGCGATGGCCACGATCAGGAGAACCTGGGGCCAGTCCAGCTTGGCGGGAATTTGCGGGAAGAGGTAGAGGGCGGCCGAGAACAAATCCGTGCCGGTCAGCCGCTGAATGAACTGGCGCAGCGGCTCGATATTCTGGACGAAGAGCACGCCGATCAGCACGCCGCTCGCGGCGCCCACCGCGCCGATCGAGGCGCCGGTCAGGAAGAAGATCCGCATGATCATGCCGCGCGTCGCGCCCATGGTCCGCAGAATGGCGATATCGGCGCCCTTGTCCTTCACCAGCATGATCAGGCTGGAGATGATGTTGAAGGCCGCCACCAGGATGATCAGCGTCAGGATCAGGAACATGACGCTTTTTTCGGTGTCGAGCGCGTTTAGATAGAGGAAATTGGCCTGCTGCCAATCGATGACGCGGAAATCGGGGCCGGCCTCATGGGCGATGTCGCGGCGCGCCCGGTCGATCCCCGTTTCGGGGTTCGCGATGTCGACATCGATCTCGGTTACGCCGTCGCCGGTCTGGAAGAAACTTTGCGCGGCGGCGAGCGGCATCACCACCAGCCCGCTATCGGCGTCGAAAACGCCGACATTGAAGATCAGCCCGATATGGAAATTGCCCTTGCGCAGCATGCCGCCAAAGGGCGTGTTCGTCATTTTCGGACTGATCAGCACGATCGGATCGCCGACCGAGAGATGCAGGCGTTCCGCCATGCGCAGGCCGATGGCGACCCGTTCGTCGCCGAAATCGGAAACCTTGCCATCGACCATATGGCCCGACAGGGCCGTGTTGGCGGCGAAATCGGCGGCGGACAGGCCGCGCACCTGCAATCCGGTGGCGAAACCGTTCAGGGTCAGGAGCGCCTGGCCCTCGACGAGCGGCGTGGCGCGGGTGACCTGCGGCACAGTTTTGAGCCTAGCGGCAAGGGCTTGGTAATCGCCGATGGGACCATTGGTCGATACGGTCAGATGGGCGTTCAGGCCCAGTATCTTGCTGACGAATTCGGTGCGGAAGCCGCCCATGACCGACATGACGATGATGAGCGTGGCGACGCCCAGCGCGATGCCGAGCAGGGAAAAGCCGGCGATGACCGAGATGAAGCCTTCTTGCCGGCGGGCGCGCAGATAGCGCCCGGCCAACATGCGTTCAAAGGCCCCGAAGATCATGAAGCGCAACGGCCCTTTCAGATGGAGGCGATGGGCCTGGGCGCCGCCGCCAGCCGGTTCAGCGCGTCTTCGACCGAAAGCTCGACCCGATCGCCGGTCGCGCGACGTTTCAACTCGACGACTCCGGCGGCGAGACCGCGCGGGCCAACGATCACCTGCCAGGGCAGGCCGATCAAGTCCATATCGGCGAATTTGCCGCCCGGCCGCTCGTTACGGTCATCGTACAGCACGTCCAGCCCAGCGGCCCCGAGCTTGCGGTAAATATCCTCCGCCGCCGCGTCCACGGCCGCGTCGCCGCCTTTCAGGTTGATAAGGCCAATTCCGAACGGCGCGACGCTATCCGGCCAGACGATGCCGGCATCGTCATGGCTGGCCTCGATCAGCGCGCCCACCAAGCGCGAGACGCCGATGCCATAGGACCCGCCCTCGACGGGCGTATCCTTGCCGTCCGGCCCAGTCACCACCGCGTTCATCGGCGCGGAGTATTTGGTTCCGAAATAGAAAATCTGCCCAACCTCGATGCCGCGCGCGGAGAGGCGCTTGTCTTCCGGAACCTCGCGTTCGAAGCGTTCGGGCTCGTGCACGTCCTCGGTGGCGGCGTAGAGATTGGTGCGCTGTTGAACGATGGGTTCGAGGTCGCCGTCGAAATCGATATCCTCGGGCGGGATCGGCATGTCCAGCAGGTCTTTATGGCAGAACACGCCGCTCTCGCCGGTTTCCGCCAGCACGATGAATTCATGGGACAGATCGCC
>CAJCJC010000304.1 GCA_903970575.1 Alphaproteobacteria bacterium | reverse complement strand
GAGATGCGGATGGCGGCGCCGGGCGGCAGGGTTCCGGCGAAGGGGATGCCGGCGGCGGATTCACCGGCCAGGGTCAGTCTGGCGGGCGAGGACGCGATGTCGGCGCGGCGGAAGGCGTAACCATCGACGGCGGTGTTGTCGAAGGGGGGCAGGCTGCGCGGGGCCTTGATGGGCTCGGCCAAGGCGCGGCCGAGGGCGGCGGAGAGGGGAACGGTCTCGGTTCCCGCCACGGGGCGGACCACGCGGCGGACGATGTCGAGCGCCCGGTCGAGCGGCATGGGGCCGTGGTTGCCGCCGCCCTCAGCCATGTCCTGGCTCGGCGTCGCGGGCGAAATCGCTTTTGCCGCCGGTCTTTTCCAACAGGATCACCTGTTCGACCGCCATGGCGGGGTCGATCATCTTGGCCATGTCATAGATAGAAAGCGCGGCCACGGCGGCGGCGGTCAGCGCCTCCATCTCGACGCCGGTCTTGTAATGGGCGACGACGCGGGTGGTGATGCGGATGGCGTCGGCCTCGATGGCGAAATCGACGCCCAGATGCTCGACCGGCAGGGGGTGGCAATAAGGGATGATCTGGCTGGTGTTCTTGGCCGCCTGGATCGCGGCCACCTTGGCGACGGGCAGCGGATCGCCCTTTGGCAGGCGGCCCTCGGCGATGGCGCGAATGGTCTCGGGATGAGCGCGCAGAACGGCCTGGGCCGTGGCTGTGCGGCGGGTGACGCGCTTTTCCGACACGTCGCGCATGCCGGGGGGCTGGTATTCCACATCCGCGTTATCCATGCCGCTTAGCCGCCGATCTCGATCATATTGCGGTTCTTCACGCTCATCAGCTCTTCCATCGGGGGATGGGCGGCCTGCTTGCCAAGCACGGCGGAGGTAATCAGGCGCTCGATCTCAACATCCGGCGCCCCCGCCCGCATGGCGTCGCGCAGGCTGAGTTCGGCGGGCTGGAACAGGCAGGATTTGATATTCCCATCGGCGGTGACGCGCAGCCGGTTGCAGCCGCCGCAGAAGCTCTCGGTCATCGAGGTGACGAAGCTGACGGCGCCCTCGTGGCCGGCGATCTTGAAATCCTTACCCACGTCGTTCGCCGCCCCAACCATGGGGATAAGCTCGTACTTGGTTTGGATCAGCGCGCGCATCTGGGCGTAGGGCATGAGGCCGCCGGTCGACCAGTGGTTATCCGGGAAAGGCATGTATTCGATGAAGCGGATATTGATCGGCCGGTCCCGGGCCCAGCCCACGAAATCGAGAATCTCGTCGTCGTTCACGCCGCGCATGACGACCACATTGATCTTGAGCGGGGTGAAGCCGGCGGCGATCGCGGCCTCGATCCCGTCCATCACCGCCTGGAACTGGTCGCGCTTCGCGATTTCCTTGAAGCGGTCGCGGCGGAGCGTGTCGAGGCTGATGGTGAGCGCGCCGACTCCGGCCGCGCGCAGGCCCTAGGCGCGGGTGGCGAGCGAGATGCCGTTTGTGGTCATGGCCAGGGTTTTCAGGCCCGGAAGCGCGCCCAGGCGCGTGGCGATCGAGGTGAGGTCGCGGCGCGACAGGGGCTCGCCGCCGGTCAGCCTGATCTTCGCGATGCCCATGCCGACGAAGATGGCGCCCAGCCGGACCAACTCGTCCGCCGTCAGGATATCGGCGCGGGGCGTCCAGTCGATTCCCTGGGGCGGCATGCAATAGGCGCAGCGCAGATTGCAGCGATCGGTCACCGACAGGCGCAGATAGGTATGCCGCCTGCCGTGGCGGTCGATCAGGCGATTTTCGGGGATCATTCCGCCGCCTGCCGCCCGAGCTGGGCGAACGCCTTGGCGCCGCCGACGAGGCTGTAGACCTCATTCAAGCCGCGGGCCCGCAAGGCGCGGGCGCCGGCAAGGCTGCGCACGCCCCCGCCGCACACCAGCAGGACGGGCGCCGATGAATCGAAGGGCGGGTTGGCGGGATCGAATCCGCTGAACGGCCACTGGATCGCCTGGGGCAACGGATAATCCGCCCGCTCCTCGGGCTCGCGCAGATCGACGATGCGGAAATCGGTCAGCATGCCGGCCGTCAAATCGTCGGCGGCGAGTTCGAAGGGCTGGGCTGTCGGGCGGGACAGGGCGTGGATGGTCGGACGATCGCCGCAAAGGGCGCAGTCGGCATCCTTGCGGCGGGCAATGCGGCGGGTGGCGAGGGTGAGCGCATCCATGATCAGCAGATGGCGGTCGAGCGCGCCCGGCAGGCCGAGGATGATCTTGAGCGCCTCCGAGGCCTGAAGGGTTCCGAACAGGCCGGGGACGACGCCCAGCACGCCGACCTCGGCGCAATTGCCGATCATGCCGTCGGGCGGCGGCTCCGGCCAGAGGCAGCGCAGGCAGCCGCCATCCGAGGCGGGATCGATGGTGAGGAGTTGCCCCTCGAAGCGGTGGATGCTGGCCTGGACCAGGGGCTTGCCGAACAGGATGGCGGAATCGGCCAGCAGGTATTTCGCGGTGAAATTATCGGTGCAATCGAGCACGATGTCATAGGCGGCGAACAGCGCAGGGAGGGTCTCGGCGTCAACGCGCGCCTTGTGAGTCTCGACCTGGATGAACGGGTTGAGGGCGCGCAGCCGGTCCGCCGCCAACGCGGCCTTGGGCTGGCCGACATCGGCGGCGGCGTAGAGGATCTGGCGATGGAGGTTGCTCGCCTCCAGCAGGTCGAACTCGGCGATGCCGATCTTGCCCACCCCCGCCGCGGCCAGCATGAGGGCGGCGGGCGAGCCCAGGCCGCCGGCGCCGACGATCAGCACCTTCGCCGCCTTCAGCTTCGCCTGGCCGGCGGCGCCGATTTCCGGCAGGCGCATCTGGCGGGCGTACATATCGGCCTCGGCGAAGGCGGGCGCGTGGTCTTGGGTGTGATGATGCGCGTGCGCGGCGCCGGGATGCTGGCAGTTCACCCATTCGGCGGTTCCGTCGCGGTAATGCTCTTTCTTCCAGATGGGCAGGCGATGCTTCACCTCGTCGATCACGTAACGGCAGGCGCGGAACGCCTCGTCGCGATGGGAGGCGATGACGCCGACCCACACCGCGCAATCGCCGATCGCCAGCATACCGTGACGATGGACGGCGCGGATGGCGGTGACCTGAAACTTTTGGCGCGCCTCCTCCAAAATGGCATCGCCCTCGGACTGGGCCAGAGGCTTGAACACCTCGTAATCCAGACCATCGACCTGGCGGCCGTCATTATGGTCCCGCACCCAGCCTTCGAAACTGGCCAGCGCGCCGGCGGTGCGGTTCGCGAGCGAGGCGGCAAGGGCCGGGACGTTCAGGGGTTCGTCCGCGATCTCGAAGATGAGGGGCGGCATGATCTCAGCCACCGGAAACGGGCGGGATGAACACGACGGTATCGTTGGCGGCCAGGGCGGTGTCCCAGGGGGCGAAGGCGTTGTTGACGGCGACGCGCACGCGATCCTCCGGCAGGGTGAAGCCGTGCGAGGCCGACACTTCCCGGTAGAGTTCGCGCGCGGTTCGGCAGGCGGTCTCGACGGTCTCGGCGTCGAGGCCCCGCTGCTCCCGCAACAACGCGAAATATTCAAGCCTGACCGGCAGGGTCATACGGATCACATCAAGGTCCATGGTTTGTCTGAATATAACGCTTCGCCGCGCGGATAAAACCACCCCCTCGACAAAGGGCGCGGCGTGACAAGATATTCGGAAGGTCGACGCCAAAGGTTTCAGGCGCGGACCCGCGCTTTTCATGGCCCATTTTTCATAAGGGACCCCGCAATGCCCCGCATCGACGAAACCCGCCCGTTCGTTCCGGTTCGAATCGCCGTGATGACGGTTTCGGACACCCGAACGCCCGAGAGCGATAAATCGGGCGACGCGTTGGTCGAGCTGTTGACCGAGGCCGGGCATATTCTGGCGGACCGGACGATCGTATCGGACGACCGGGGGCGGATCACCATGCAACTGACGCGCTGGGTCGACGACCCGGAGGTGGATGTGGTGATTTCGACCGGCGGCACCGGCATAACGGGGCGCGACGTGACGCCGGAGGCGTTCGAGGCGATCTACGAAAAGCCGATCGAGGGGTTCGGCGAGCTGTTCCGGATGCTGAGCTATCAAAAGATCGGCACCTCGACCATCCAATCGCGCGCCACCGCGGGGGTGACGCGCGGGACGTATCTGTTCGCCCTGCCAGGCTCCCCCTCCGCCTGCCGCGACGGGTGGGAGATGATCTTGAAAGACCAGTTGGATTATCGGCACAGGCCCTGCAATTTCGTGGAGCTGTTCCCCCGGCTAAGGGAGCATGAGGCGGATTAGGCTAGCCTCGCCAATTTTCTTTGGACGTTATCCGAGTCTCCGCGTGCTCCGCGCTTCTCCGCGTTCTTTGCGGTAACATTCATCGCGGATGCGGAGTCTGTTTCGGCCGAAGGTGACAAGACATGGATTGGGCGTATCTTTTTATCGCGATTATCGGGGAGGCGGTGGGGACATCGGCGTTGAAGGCGGCCAAGGGGTTCACTGTGTTGACGCCGTCGGTCATCGTGCTGCTTGGCTATGCCGTCACCTTCTATTTTCTGTCGCTCGCCTTGCGTACCATCCCTTACGGGATCGGGTACGCCGTCTGGTCCGGCGTGGGAATCGTGCTGATCAGCCTGGCCGCGTTTTTTATCTATAAGCAGAAACTCGACGCGCCGGCGTTGATCGGCATCGCGCTGATCATGATCGGGGTGTTGATTGTGAAGGTCTTTTCCAAGTCCACGGCTTGAGGGCTATCCGCATGGCTGCCGCGCGGGCATGTTCTTGACGGCGCGGGACGGCGGGCGTAACACCGGCGGCGGGCCACAACCCCCCACCGGGTTGCTGCTATTCTGGAAGGAATAGATCACATGACCGCTCCCGCTCCCCGTCCGTCCTTACGGCCGGCCTCTCCTAATTTCTCCTCCGGACCTTGCGCCAAGAGACCCGGCTGGTCGCTCGATCAGTTGAAGGACGCCGCGCTCGGTCGCTCCCATCGCTCCAAAATCGGCAAGACCAAACTGGCCGACGTGCTGCAGCGCAGCCGCAAGCTGTTGAACCTTCCCGCGGATTATCGCATCGGCATCGTGCCCGCATCGGACACCGGCGCGGTCGAGATGGCGCTGTGGTCGCTGCTTGGGTCGCGTCCGGTCGAATTGCTGGCCTGGGAAAGCTTTGGCCAGGATTGGGTGACCGACGTGGTCAAACAGCTCAAGCTGCCGGACGCCAAGGTCACGACGGCGGGATACGGCAAGCTGCCCGATCTGGCGAAGGTGGATTTCACGCGTGACGTCGTGTTCCTGTGGAACGGCACCACCTCAGGCGTGCGCGTGCCCGACGGTTCCTGGATTCCGGATGACCGCGAGGGGCTGACCATCTGCGACGCGACCTCGGCCGCCTTCGCGATGGATTTGCCGTGGCATAAGCTCGACGTCGTCACCTGGTCCTGGCAGAAGGTGCTGGGCGGCGAGGGCGCGCATGGCATGCTGGTGCTGTCGCCCCGCGCCGTGGCGCGGCTGGAAAGCACGACGCCAGCCTGGCCTTTGCCCAAGATTTTCCGCATGACCAAGGGCGGCAAGATCGATGAAGCCATTTTCAAGGGCGACACGATCAACACCCCCTCGATGCTCGCGGTCGAGGATGCGATCGACGGCCTGAAATGGGCGGAATCGGTCGGAGGCGTCGCCGGGCTGATCAAGCGGTCGGAGGCCAATCTGTCGGCGATCGCCCGCTGGGTCGCGCAGACCGACTGGGTCGATTTCCTGGCGGAGGAACCGAAAACCCGCTCCTGCACCTCGATCTGCCTCAAGATCGTGGATCCCTGGTTCATCGCTTTGTCCGAGGATGCGCAAGCCGAGGCCGCGAAGAAGCTCGCCTCGCTGCTCGAGGGCGAGAAAGTGGCCTTCGATATCGCCGCCTATCGCTCGGCCCCGGCCGGATTGCGAATCTGGGGCGGCGCCACGGTCGAAAACGCGGATATCGCGGCGCTGTTGCCCTGGCTCGACTGGGCCTATGCGCAGGTGAAACAGCAGGATTCCGCCCAGGCGGCCTGACGCGTTTCGATCCGTCCCTTTAGCGGCCATTTTCCCATCTCTCCCTGTTTCCCGCCCCAGCGCGGGATGAACGAAAGCCATTCCCATGCCCAAGGTTCTTATTTCTGACGAGTTGAGCCCCCGCGCCGTCGATATTTTTCGCGAGCGCGGCATCGATGTCGACATGCGCACCGGCCTGAAACCGGATGAGCTGAAGGCGATCATCGGCGATTATGACGGCCTCGCCATCCGCTCCGCCACCAAGGTCACCAAGGAGGTGCTGGAGGCGGCGCATGCGCTGAAAGTCGTCGGGCGCGCCGGAATCGGCGTCGACAATGTCGATATTCCGGCCGCCACGGGGCGCGGCGTCGTGGTGATGAACACCCCGTTCGGCAATTCGATCACCACCGCCGAACACGCGATCGCGCTGATGTTCGCGCTGGCGCGCGACATTCCTGAGGCGAACGCCTCGACCCATGCCGGCAAATGGGAGAAATCGCGCTTCATGGGCGTCGAGCTGACCGGCAAAATGCTGGGCGTCATCGGTTGCGGCAATATCGGCAGCATCGTCGCCGACCGGGCGCTGGGCCTCAAGATGAAGGTGCTGGCCTATGACCCGTTCCTGACCGCCGAGCGCGCGACCGCGCTGGGGGTCGAGAAGGTGGAACTCGACGATCTGCTGACCCGGGCGGATTTCATCACGCTCCACACGCCGATGACGGATCAGACTCGCGGCATCATCGACGCCAAGGCGCTGGCGCGGACCAAGCCCGGCGTGCGCATCATCAACTGCGCCCGCGGCGGCCTGATCGACGAGGCGGCGCTGAAGGCCGCGATCGAAAGCGGGCATGTCGCCGGCGCGGCGCTCGACGTGTTCGTGGTGGAGCCGGCCAAGGAGAACGCGCTGTTCGCGCTCGACCGGGTGATCTGCACGCCGCATCTGGGCGCCTCGACCAACGAGGCGCAGGAGAACGTGGCGCTGCAAGTGGCAGAGCAGATGGCCGATTTCCTGTTGCAGGGCGCGGTGATCAATGCCGTCAACATGCCGTCGCTCTCGGCGGAGGACGCGCCCAAGCTTAGGCCCTATCTGGCGTTGGCCGAACAGCTTGGCAGCTTCGCCGGGCAAATCACCGAGGGTGGGGTTCGCGAGGTGACCATCGAATATGAGGGCCAGGTCGCGGCGCTGAATCTGCGCCCGCTGACGGCGGTGGTGCTGAAGGGCCTGCTGTCCACGCGGATCGAGACGGTGAACATGGTGAACGCCGCCGTGATCGCCCGCCAGCGCGAGATCAAGGTCAGCGAAGTGAGGCGCGACCAGGCCAGCGATTACCAGACGACCATACGGGTCTCGGTGAAGGGCGATTCCGAGCAACGTTCCGTCACGGGCACGCTGTTCGGGGAAAAGCCGCGCGTGGTCGCCATCGAAGGGGTGCCGACCGAGGCCGAGCTGACCGCGCATATGCTGTTGATCGAAAATCTCGACAGGCCGGGTTTCATCGGCAGCCTGGGCCGGACTTTGGGCGACGGGCGGATCAACATCGCCGCGTTCCATAATGGCCGCACCGCGCCCGGCGCGCGCGCGTTCTGCCTGGTGTCTGTCGACCAGCGGATAGACGACTCCTTGCTGAACCGCATCCAGAACCTGCCGAACGTGGTCAGCGTGCGGGATTTGAGCTTCTGAGCGAACTTAGGCCCGAAGCAAATAGTCGGCTCGTCGCCCATCTGCTATTATCCCCGTCTTGAGGAGATAGGCGGATGGGCGAAGCGGCGCTGAAGCGCGTTACCGTTGATGAATTTCTCGCTTGGCATGGCGAGGATGAACAGCGATTTGAGTTGATCGGCGGCGAAATCGTCGCGATGTCTCCTTCCATGCCCTATCACGGCGCGATCGCTGGAAAAGTGGCTGAGCTTGTCGGCCAAAGGCTTAAGCCGCCATGCCGGGTGATTACGGAAGCTGGCATTCGCCTGTCCTGGCGCAGCGATACCTATTATCTAGCCGATGTCGCCATAACCTGTACGCCGCTCGGTCGCAGCGATTGGTCCGTCCCAAATCCCGTTATTATCATTGAGGTTTTGTCGCCTTCCACGGAGGCGAAGGATCGCGGTATAAAGCTGCTTGATTATCGGCATCTTCCTTCCGTCCAGTCGATCGTGTTGATCGCGAGCGAGGAACAGCGCGTTGAACTTTGGCGGCGCGGCGAAGGCGCATGGACAGTTACAGAGCTTGAAGCCGCGGACCGGCTGGAACTCGTGACCTTCGGGTTCGACATTCCGGTCGAGGCGCTTTATGACGGTCTCGATTTTTCCCAGGGCGCGACGGCGCAAAGCTGACCGCCCTTAAACGCAATCGCCTGACGATGAACGCATCCCCCGCGCTCGCCCTGCTTCCCGCCGGGCTTCACGACCTGCTGCCACCCGACGCCGAGCGGGAGGCGGGCATGGTCGAACGCGCCATGGGCGTTTTCCGCGCCCATGGCTATGAGCGGGTGAGGCCGCCCTTGGTCGAATTCGAGGAAAGCCTGCTCTCCGGCGTCGGCCGCGCCTGGGCGCTCCAGACCTTCCGGCTGCTCGACCCGGAATCGCAGCGCATCATGGCGATCCGCGCCGACATGACCCTGCAGGTCGCGCGCCTATCCCAATCGCGACTCATCAAGGCCCCGCGCCCGCTGCGCCTTTGCTATGCCGGCGAGGTTCTTCGGATCGGCGGCGGACTTTTGAGCCCGGAGCGCCAATTCCGCCAGATCGGCTGCGAGCTGATCGGCAGTCTGGCGGCGGCGTCGGACGCCGAAATCATCCTGCTGGCGTCGGCCGCGCTAACCGAACTTGGCGTTACGGGCGTGTCGATCGACCTCAACCTGCCGACCGTCGCGCCCGCCATCTTCGCGGCCTATGGCGTGACCGGGGAGGCCGAACGAAACCTCGCCCATGCTCTCGCGCATCACGATACCGCGGTCGCGGGCGCGACGCCGGGGGTCGGCAAGCTGCTGGTGGAACTGCTCGATCTCGCCGGCCCGGCGGATGCGGCCATTGAAAAGCTTGGGCGCGTCATTCTTCCGGAAGCCGCGGAGTCGTCCCGGACGCGTTTGGTCGAGACGGTCCGGCTGATCCGCGCGACGGCGCCGGAACTGACCCTGACGGTCGATCCGCTGGAGCGGCAGGGCTTCGAATACCAAACCGGACTCAGCTTCACGATCTTCGCGCGCGGATCGCGGCGCGAACTCGGCCGCGGCGGCCGCTACCGGATCGCCAATGGAGCGAATGGCGCGCCGCTGCCGGATTATGCGGGGCGCGGAGAGCCGGCGGTGGGGTTCAGCCTGTTCGCGGACGCGGTCCTGAACGCAGCGCCGGCGGCGTCGGCTTCACGGCGCGTTTATCTGCCTCTTGGGATATCGCCCGAGCTTGCGCGGAACCTGCGCAGCGAACAGTGGATTACAGTCGCGGCGCTCGACGCCTCCGGTGACGATATGTCCGAAGCGAAGCGGCTTGGCTGTTCCCATATGCTGGCGCCGGGCTCCGATCAGCCCACGCCGCTTATTTGATATCTAAGAAACAAGGAAAATTCGATGGCCAACGTCGTTGTGGTCGGCGTGCAATGGGGCGATGAAGGAAAGGGCAAGATCGTCGATTGGCTTTCGAGCCGGGCCGATGTCGTTGTGCGTTTCCAGGGTGGCCATAACGCGGGCCACACGCTCGTCATCGGCGATATCGAGTACAAGCTCAGCCTCCTGCCCTCCGGCGTGGTGCGGCCTGGTAAGCTTTCGATCATCGGCAACGGCGTGGTGGTCGACCCCTGGGCGCTGCTGTCGGAAATCGACGCCATTCGGGCGAAGGGCGTCACCGTGACGCCCGAGTCCCTGGTGTTGGCCGAAAACGCGACCCTGATCCTGCCAATGCATGGCGCGCTCGACCGCGCGCGTGAGGCGGCGCGGGGGGCCGGCAAAATCGGCACCACGGGTCGCGGCATCGGTCCGGCTTATGAGGATAAGGTCGCGCGCCGCGCGCTCCGGGTCTGCGATCTGGCCGAACCCAGGGTGCTGGCCCGCAAGATCGACGATCTCGTGTTTCACCATAACGCGCTGCTGCGCGGCTATGGCGCGCCGGAGTTCGACCGGGACGAGGTGTTGCGGTCGGTGACAGAGGTCGCCGAACGCATTTTGCCGTATGCCGGAATCGCCTGGGCGCGGCTTGACGCGGAGCGGAAAGCCGGCAAGCGCATTCTCTTTGAAGGCGCGCAGGCGGCCATGCTGGATGTCGATCATGGCACCTACCCCTATGTCACGTCATCCAATACGGTGGCGGCGCAGGCGGCGACCGGAAGCGGCGTGGGGATGGGCGCGCTGAACTATGTTCTGGGCATCACCAAGGCGTATACGACGCGCGTTGGGGCGGGGCCCTTCCCCACCGAGCAGTTGAGCGAGGTTGGGCAATATCTGGGTGAAAAGGGTCGCGAGTTCGGGACCGTTACGGGCCGTAAGCGCCGCTGCGGCTGGTTCGACGCCGCGATGGTGCGCCAAGCGCTGAAGATCAGCGGCGTCGACGGCGTGGCGCTGACCAAGCTTGACGTGCTGGACGGGCTTCCAGAAATTCAGGTTTGCGTCGGTTATAGGCTGAACGGGGGCCGGATCGATTACCTGCCGGCAGGCGAGGAGGCGCAGGCCGCGGTCGAACCGATCTACGAGACGTTCGAGGGCTGGAGCGAGAGCACGCGCGGCGCGCGGTCCTGGGCGCAATTACCGGCCACCGCGATCAAATATGTCCGCCGGATCGAAGAGCTTATCGAGCGGCCGGTGACGCTGCTGTCGACCAGTCCGGAGCGGGACGACACGGTGCTGATGAGCGACCCGTTCGAGGCGCGATAGCAGCTTTTCGAAATCGCCGCCGGCAAAATACGATCGAAGATTAGCCTTAATCCGGCTTGCGTCGCCATCAAGAATTTGCCTTGGCGAAGGATGGACACATTCGTGTTATCTGCTATAACGGATACACTAATAAACTGTCAGTGGTCGCGAACCGTCCCTCGAAGTCCGCACCCTGGTAATCGGTTTTTATATTGCCGCGCCGATGGTTGAACCGCCGAACGCGGCCAAGGAATCTTTCAAGAAAATCTTAAAGCCCTTCTCCAGATTGTTATTGTCAAGCAAGAAAATTTCTCGCCAATATAAGCAATGCAGTAATTCGGGTCATACGCGCAAAAATGAACATCCGTAAGGGACCTTCAATGACTCTTAAAACGATCGCCGGGCTCGGCCTCTTCGTGACGGGCCTGCTCGTGACGGCATTGGCGGTCGATAATGCCCAGGCGCAGCAGGGCGGCGGGGCTCCGGCCCCACAAGGCCCCCCTGTGGCGGCGATGACTTTGGCGCCCGCGAAGTCGGCAATAAAGCTTAAGGTTACGTCCAGCGCCTTCAAAGAAGGTGGCAAGCTGCCGGAAATCTATTCGCAGAACGGCAAGAATATCTCACCCCCGCTTTCCTGGAGCAAAGGTCCGAAGGAGACCCAGTCTTATGTCGTGATGACCGAGGACATGGGGGGTAACAGGCCCGATCCGGTCACGCATTGGGTCATCTATGACATCCCGGGCAACGTCACCAGCCTGCCCACCGCCGTGCCGACCGACGCGAAATTGGAAAAGCCGGCTGGGGCTCTCAACGGCCTGAATATCCGCAAGACCTCCGGTTATATGGGGCCGAAGCCGCCGATGGGGGTAACCCACCCGTATCATTTCGAGGTGTTCGCGCTGGATGCGAAGCTTGGCCTCGATCCGGCGTCCGCCGATAAGAAGGCGGTGATCGCCGCCATGAAGGATCACGTGTTGGCGTCGGGCGAGATCATCGCCTCCTATGAAACCCCCCAGCCGGATTATGAGCGGCATGACCTGACCGGGGTCTGGTTGCAGCAAGGCGGCGGCGCTTTCCGCGCGAAGGACATCGCTTTCACGCCGGAATACGCGAAAATCTATCAGGATCACGTCGACGCCAACGCGGCCGGCAACCCTTATCGCCACGATCAGGGCGTCTGCCTGCCGCGCGGCCTGGTCGGGACGATGACGACCGCCGTCTACCCGTTCGAAATCTTTCAGCGCGGCGACGGAGAAATCCTGATCAACAAGGAAACGCCCGGAAACCTGTACCGAATTTTCCTGAAGCGGCAGCATAAGCCGGCGGATGAATTGGCCGCCACTTTTTACGGCGACTCCGTCGGCCACTGGGAGGGCAATACCCTGGTCGTGGATACGGTCAGCCTTGGCGCCGGGGATACGCTCGATGCGCAAATTCCCCATAGCGACGCATTGCACGTCGTCCAGCGCATCGAGCGCGTGACCTACGACACGATTCAGAACCAGGTCACCATCGACGACGCCAAGGCCTATAAAAGCCCTGTCACCACGACGGTCACTTATAAACTCAAGCCCGATTGGGAACTGGCCGAAGCGGTTTGCACCAATGAGCGCGACGTCTTGAACGAGGCGGGCGAGCCCACTGTAAAGGCGACCGAAACCGCCCAATAACGATGACCTGGCAGCTGATCTTCAGAGGAGGATATTCAACATGAAGACTAATTTCGCCGCCTTAACCACCATGGCCATTCTTTGGGCCGCGACGGCTTCGGCCCATCATTCGATGGCGATGTTCGATCGCGACAAGACCATCGTGCTGGAAGGCACGGTCAAGGAGTTCCAGTGGACCAATCCGCATTCCTGGCTCGATGTCGTGGTGCCCGACGATAAAGGCGGCACGACCGTGTGGGGGCTGGAGATGCAGAGCCTCAACGTTTTGGGCCATATTGGCTGGAAGCCCAGCACGTTAAAGCCTGGCGACAAGGTCACGGTCACCGTTCATCCGCTGAAGAATGGCGATCATGGCGGGATGTTGGGCGATATCACCCTGGCGGATGGCAAGGTTCTTTCAGGGGCCGGCGGCGGCGCGGGCGGAGCGGCCCAGGGGATTAACTGATTTGGCGATCGGCG
>CAJCJC010000303.1 GCA_903970575.1 Alphaproteobacteria bacterium | reverse complement strand
GCGCCAAGGTGCTATATGGGGCGCTTGAAGATGCCTGGCTAGCGAGGCGGCGTCCGGCCAAATCTCCGAAAACCGGATCGAGCCAGGATCAAACAAATCTTCCGCCACATCATAAGCGACACAGCCATCATACCGGATTGTCGCATCAAGCAATTCACGCAGATGGGGCTTCACTTTATGCATATTCTCCGGCGGGAAGCGCAGAGTGCCGAAAACCACGACGGTCAATTCACGCTCCTTTAACCATTATATTATGCGGAGTGATGTGTGCCCCGAAGTTATGCATCGAGGGTTGTGGTTCCTCAAATCATCCATATAGTAGTTAATATAACTACTATATGGACGATAGTCATGGAAGAGCCCGTTTCGGCGGCGGACGCCAATCGCAGGTTCTCGTTCCTTTTGCGGGGGGTTCGGGAGGGGCGCAGCTATGTCGTGACCAGCCATGGAAAGCCCGTTGCGCGGATCATTCCCGCCGGTAGGCATGACGATGTGGCGATCAGCGCGCGTTCGACGCTGCTGTCGCGCCTGGAGAATCAGCCCGTCATCCGCGCCGGGCGCTGGACGCGCGATGAACTCTATGAGGATGATCGGTGAGGGTTGCGTTCGACACGAATGTGCTGGCCTATGCCGAGGGCATCGATGGCGCGGAGCGGCGAGACGTCGCTCTGAACCTCATTCGCCGACTACCGCAGGAGGCAGCCGTGATTCCGGTTCAGGTTCTTGGCGAGCTTTTCAACGTGCTCATCCGCAAAGGCGGAAAATCACGCGGGGACGCCCGGGATGCCTTGTTGAGTTGGCGCGATACATTTCCCGTTATCGAGACCTCTCCCGAAGTTATGGTGGCGGCGGTCGATCTGGCGGCGGACCATCAACTGGGAATATGGGATGCGGTTATCCTGTCGGCGGCGTCGCAAGCGGGTTGTCGCTTGCTGTTGTCCGAGGATTTTCAGGAAGGGTTCACCTGGGCCGGCGTGACGGTCGTCAATCCGTTTTCCTTGCCGCGGCATGCCTTGCTGGATGCCTTGCTCGGCTAAAGAACGATGGGACGGGTGAGACTAGATTGTGTCCCGGAGTTTTCCCGAGTTTTCCCCGCTGGGATTTGTTCCGGCTGTAAATGTACGCGGTGTAATTCATCTTCATTGGCGGAACGCTTTCGAGGGCGATCCGCGCATATTACGCTGATCCGGCGTTAGTCGTTCGCGCCGACCATGTGTCGTGCGGCGAGGTAGCCGAAGGTCATGCCGGGGCCGAGGGTGGCGCCGGCGGCGGGGTAGGAATAGCCCATGATGGAGGCGGCGGTGTTGCCAGCGGCGTAGAGGCCGGGGATGGGCTTGCCGGCGGCGTCGAGCACCTGGGCGTTCTCGTCGGTGACGAGGCCGCCATTGGTGCCGATATCGCCCGGATAGCACGGGAAGGCGTAGAAAGGCGGCTTGTCCAGCGCGCGGAGCGTCGGGTTCGGCTTCACCTTCGGGTCGCCGTAATAGCAATCATACGGGTCGTCGCCGCGCAGGAATTCGGGGTCCTTGCCTTCGCGGGCATGGAGATTGAAATTGTCGATCGTCTTTTGGAGCGCGGCCGCGGAGAGACCGGCCTGCTTGGCCACATCCTCCCAGGTTTTGCCCTTGATCAAAACCTTGCGGACATTCGCCGGCAGCATGAAATCCGGCAGGTTCGGCAGGACCGGCCCCATGGGGTAGGAATTGCGATACTGAGAATCGAACAGGATGTAGGACGGGATGGAGCCCGCGCCGGTCTTGTGATTCTGGATCATCGCGTGGCCGGCGATGTGATAGGACGCGGCCTCATTGAAATAGCGCTTGCCGGCCTGGTTCACCACGATGCAGCCGGGCAGAGCGCGCTCGAACGTCATGAGGCGGGTTTTGTCCTCCCCCGGGATGGCGAGCGAGACGCCCCACCAGGCGGAATCCATCCGCGCGGTCTGGGCGCCGATGGCCATCGCCGCGCGCAGCGCATCGCCGGTGTTGGGCGGCTGCGCGCCCGTCCAGATCGGGGCGACGGGCAGGTATTTGGAGCGCATCTCGGGGTTGCGCTCGAACCCGCCTGCGGCCAGGAGAACGCCGCGGCTGGCGCCGATGCGCATGCGCCTGCCCTCGCGCTCCACGACCGCGCCGACCACCCTGCCCTCGTCCCGCACGAGCTCGATGAACTTGGTCTTGAGCCACAGCTCGGCGCCGGATTTGTCGAGCGACAGCTTAAGCCTGGCGGCCATCGCGCTGCCCAGGGTCAGGAAGCGGTCGCGGGCGGAGCGGAAGCGCCAGGGAAGATCGAGATAATAGCGCAGGACGATGCGGGCGACGATCTTGCGCCAGCCCTTCATCCGGAACAGGAGGGGGCCGGTCTCGTCCACCGTCCAGTTCATCTTGCCGAAGAATTGCGCGGCCGGGTGCTGCGGCCGCTGGGTCAGGAAATCCTTGCCGAGGACGCTGGCGTGGATCGGCAGCACGTCATGGGAGCGAAAGGCCACCTTCCCGCCCGGCAGGTTGGGGTGGTAATCGCAGTAATGGGTGGTGGCGTATTTGACCTCGGTATGCTGCTCCATCCATTCCAGCATCTTGGAGCCGTTATTGACGAAGGCCCAGATCTGAGAATCGGGCACGTCAGGGGCGGTCAGCGCGCGAATATATTTGAAGCCGTCCTCCGGCGTGTCGTCGCTGCCGGCCTCGCGCGCCTGACGGGTCGCGGGGATCCAGACGACGCCGCCGGAGGTGGCGGAGGTGCCGCCATACATGTCGCTCTTTTCGACGACGATCACCCGGGCGTGATTGGTCGCGGCCACGATCGCCCCGGTCAACGCCGCCGCGCCCGAACCCACAACCAGCACGTCGGTTTCGACATCCCACCCCGTCAAGCTCGCCATTATCGCCCCGATGTTATTCGATGACCGGCTTATAGCATGTAAGCGGCGAATTCGACTCAAACGTGGGATAAATTAGCTATTGGCGCCGGTGATCCTGCGCGCGGCGCGATAGGCGAAGGTCATCGCCGGGCCCAGGGTCGAGCCCGGGCCTGGATAGGTCGGCAGAATGGCGGCGGCGGTATTGCCCACGGCGTAGAGGCCGGGGATGGGCCGGCCGGACTGGTCGAGCACCCGGGCGTCGATATCGGTGTCGAGGCCGGCATGGGTTCCGAAATCCCCCAGCTCCATCCGCACGGCGTAGAAAGGCGGCGTGTCGATGGGGCCGAGGCAGGGGTTGGGCAAGACCGCTGGATCGCCGTAATAGCGGTCATAGGCGGAATCGCCGCGGCCGAATTCCAGGTCCTTGCCGGTGCGGGCATAGGCGTTCATCGCGGCGACGGTTTCTTCAAGGCCGGCGGCGTCGATGCCCATGGACTGGGCGAGGCCGGCGATGGTTTTGGATTTCGCCAGGAAGCCCTTTTCGTAATAGATTTTGGGCAGCATGAAATCGGGCCGGAAGGAGGATTTCATGAGCGGGCCGACGAGGTATTTCTTCCGGAAATTGGCGTCGAACACCATGTAAAGCGGCGCGGAGGGATGTTCGGCCGCGTGCTTGGCGAACGCCTCCTTCATATAGGCCATGTAGTTCTGGGATTCGTTGGCGATGCGCCGGCCCTGGGCGTTGACGGTGATGGCGCCGGGATAGGATTTCTCCATGATCGCAAGCCGCGGCGCATCCTCCCCCGGCACGCACATATTGGTGACCCACCAAGCGCCGTCGACGGCCCGGAAGCGGGCGCCGACCGCGAGCCCGGCGCGGATGGCGTCGCCGGTATTGGTTGGGACGCCGGCGCTCCAGGCGGTGCTGGTGGGCTTGGGCAGGTAATCCTCGCGCATCACCTGGTTCTTCTCGAAGCCGCCGGCGGCGAGGATGACGCCGCGCATCGCCCTGATATGCAGGCGCTTGCCCGCGTAATCGACCACCGCCCCCTCGACCTTGTCGCCATCGCCGATCAGCGCGACGAGCGCGGCGTCACGCCAGAGCGGGATGTTGCGGTCCATCATCGACAGGCGCAGACGGGCGATCCCGGCGCTGCCGCAGGTCAGGCGGCGACCGAGGCGGTTGCGGAAGCGCCAGGGGAAATCGGTGACGTAATCCCACAGCATGCGGCCCAGCAGGTTCTTCCAGCCCTTCATCTGCACCGCCATCACCTGCGCCTCCACCTGGGTGACGCCGATGCGGCCAAGGAAGCGCATCATGGGATGGACGGGCAGAAGATTGGCGGCCTCGGGCCCCAGCTCGTCCATCATCACCGGCGCCGGCTCATGCGAGCGATGGCCCTGCCGGGAGCCCGGCAGGTCGGTATAGTAATCCGGGTAATGGGCCAGGGATTCATAGCGCACGCGGGTGCGGTCATGCAGGAAGCGCAGCATCTCCGGGCCGGATTCGAGATAGGCGTCCAGGAACGCGGGAGCGACCGATTCGGGAGGGATCGTCTGGCGCAGATACTCGCGCGCCTCCGCCAGGGAATCCTGGGCTCCGGCCGCGATCGAATAATGGCTGCACGGGACCCAGATGCCGCCGCCGGAGGTGGCCGACGTGCCGCCGTATTTCTCGCCCTTTTCGATGACGAGCACGTCCTTGGCGCCCATCTCGTAACAGCAGAGCGCCGCCGTCATCCCGCCATTGCCGGAGCCGACGACCAGCACGTCGACGATCTTGTCCCAGTTCATATACTTCCCCTGATTTGCGCTTACGCGCGCTTATGTGAACAGCGGCAACGTCTTCAAAACGGCTGCGGCGGCTTTGCGCGCGGCGTCGTGGACGAAGCTTTGAAAATCGAGATGGCTGTCCTCGCCCGCGAGGTCGGAGAGGGCGCGGATGACGAGCCAGGGCCGGCCGAACGCGTCCGCCACCTGGGCCACGGCGCCGCTTTCCATGTCGACCGCCCTGCCCGCGAAGCTGGCGAAGAGCCGCTCGCGCGTCGCGCCGCAGGCCATGTAGCTGTCGCCGGTCAGGATTGGGCCGAAATGCACGTCGGGGAGGATGTCGCGGGCGGCGGCGATCAGGGCGGCGTCGGCCTTATAGGCGAGATCGCCGCGGAATTCCGGGAATGGGAGGGCGCCGGCGCGATAGACCTCGAATTCGCCCTGCACCAGGGCGCCGTAATCATGCTGGATCACCTCTGTCGCGATGACCAGATCGCCGACCTTGAGCGCGGGGTCGAGGCCGCCGGCGACGCCGGAGAAGATGAGGCCGCCGCAGCCGAAGCGGTCCAGGAGGATGGACGCCGCCAACGCGCCGTTGACCTTGCCGATGCCAGCCTCAGCCAATACCACCGCCCGGCCGTCCAGCGCGCCATGGTGGATGCGGACCCCGGCCACGCTCTCCCGGCTGGTCTCGACCAGATGCGCGCCGAAGGCGGCGATCTCTTCCGGGATGGCGGTCAGGATGGCGATGGGCTGGGGCAAGAAGAAATCCTTCACAGTTGGCGATTGACCATAATGCCGGTTATCGCGAGGCGAAAGCGGCATCAAGAGACTCCGATCCATACTCTAAATTCGTCATGCGCGGGCTTGACCCGCGTACCCACGTCAGAATTCGCGCCACATGATTTGGGTGACCGGATCAAGTCCGGTCATGACGAGGTTTTATTCGTGACGCACACCGTTTGTTCTCCCATATTACCCACATGAACTCGCTCACGCGCGTTATGGCGCCCGAAGAACCGGCGGAGATGCCGCCGCCCAATATCGCCGCGTGGTTCGCGCATCGGGGGTGGCGGCCACATGCGCATCAGCTGCGGATGCTGGCGGCGGCCGCCGCGGGGGACAACGCGCTGCTAGTGGCGCCGACGGGGGC
>CAJCJC010000302.1 GCA_903970575.1 Alphaproteobacteria bacterium | reverse complement strand
ACAGCCCCTGGCCCACGAACCGGCCGGGCCTCGCCCCGGGCGGACAGGCGAAGAGGCCGCCGCCGATGTGGGTGACGAATTGGTTCAGCATGTCGAACTTGGCCATGTTCTCGAAAATCTTGACGAAGCCGGTGCGGGGATCGCGCTGATAGCAGACGAAGAACAGGCCCGCGTCGAACTCCATCCCCTGGCGCCAGGGGGGCCAGCGCTCCGCGACGAAGTTGACGCCATTGTCATAGGAAAAGGGGCGCCTGAGGATTTGCGCCCCGTCATTGGTCTCGGGCGCGGCGAGCCTGGCGTGGGAATTCTCCGGCACCACCGGATTGCCGTCGGAATCCATGGCGGCGAGATTGAGGCCGTCGAACTCGTGTTTGCCGCCCAGCGGCGCCCCGGAGGTCTTTCGGCGTCCCATCGTCTGTTCCTGGAAGGCGAGCTTCATGCGGTCCCAATGCTCCAGCGCGATGCGGATCGGGCGGGCCACGACATAGCTGCCGCCGCGCATCCAGGGCTGGCCCTCGTCGCCGACCCAGACGAAGCGCTCCATCGCTTTCGGGTCGCGGGTCTGAACGTTCATGGTGCCATCCTTGAAGCCCATGAGGTTGCGCGGCGTCTCGCCCGGCGCGAATCCTGGCGTGAAGCCGTTTTGCGTCCAGCGTATTCGCGCCGCGGGATAGGCCAGTCGCGCCAACTGGCGGATTGCGTGGAAGGCCACTTGCGGATCATCCGCGCAGGCTTGCACGGACAGATCGCCGCCGGTGCGTTCCGGGACGAGCTGGTCGCCATTGAACCTGGGCAGATCGATCAGCGCCTCCGGCCGAAACCGGGCGAGGCCATAGCGGTCCGCGCCGTCCTTGATGAAGAGGCCGGGGCCGAAGCCGAAGGTGATCGTGAGCCGCGCGGGGGGCAGTTCCAGCGCGTCGCCGGAATCGCCGGGTTCGGCGTCCGGCGGCGCCTCGGCGATTTTGGCGGCGGGCTGTCCGCTGGTCATCTTCGCGGCCGCGTCGGTCCAGGCGCGCAGTAGGTCCGCGACATCCTCGCGCTTGGACGTCGCCAGATCGAACGCCGCGAAGGTGCTGTGCGCTTGAAGTGGCGTCGCGATGCCGCCTTGATGGGCGCCCCAGAAGGGCTCGATCATGGTTTTGGGCGCGATGCCGGCCGGTACAATTCCCGGCGACGCCGCGCGCGCGGCCAGCGGAGCCGCGCAGCCGAGGCTCGTCGCCGCTATTCCGGCCGCGCCGCCGATAAAGCCGCGCCGGGAGACATCGAATGGGCAGCCGGCCATTGCTAAGGAGCCCCCTTGACCAATGTGTTCACGTCATCCTCGACATAATAGAAGCCCTTGCCATCCGGCGTCATCGCGATCCCGAATAAATCGCCATTGCCGGGCGGGGACTGGGCCTGATCCGAATCGATCCATTGCGCATAGATTTGTTTGCCTGTCGCGGGGTCAACCTCGACCAATTGTCCGTTCTTGCCATTGCAGACCAGAAGATGGCCTCGGTCGGCGGTCGCGAGGGCGAGCGGCCAGGCGAGCAGGCCGTTTTCCGTGACCAGTCTGCCAACCCCCGCGCTGGTCGTGCGCTTGACCGCGTCGGGGATCGCGGTGATCTGGTTGTCCAGGCCATCGGTGACGTAAAGCGTATCGTCCGGCGCCAGCGCCAGGCCGGTCGGGCCGAACAGAAAATTGTCGCGATCGGCGCGTTGCGCGAAGCCATCGCCCACCACGGTTTGACTGACCAGGACCGGCGGCTTGCCGTCCGGAATCGACAACTCCAGCCGGAGCACCGTCGCCTTATGGATGACGACGGGATAGCCGGTGGCCGGGTCGACCACATCCGGACCCTGTACGCCGAACCCCGCCATGCTCACGAACAGGACCGCGCTGTTCCCGTTATCGACCACGGCCATATTGCCCCAGGGATCGTTGATCGTGGGACCGGACCAAGCCGCGACCATCTGTCCATTGGGGTCGAGCACGATCAGGCACCCATCGCCCTTGGTCGCGGTGGTGCCGTCTGTGCTGGGCGTGCTGCCGACGATAACCCAGCCGGTCTTCAGCATGGTCATCGCGGTGGTAAGGCCAACGCCGCCGGGGCATTCCTTCAATTTCTGGGGCAGGCGCGCGAACAGGCTGGTCTGCCTGGTCGTGGGGTTGTAATCGACGATGGTCGTGCCCGTGCCCTGCAGATTGGCGATATTGTTGAAATTATCAACCAGTACGTCGTCCTTCTGGATCTTGCCGGCCGATACCGGGGCCACCACGACGGCATAGGGGTTGAGATCGCCGTTATCGGTGACCGTCGACGCCAGCGTCACATGGCGATGGATGGTTTCGAGAAACCCTTTGGGCTCGTCGGCCAAGGCGGAACCGGCGCCGATGCCCAGGATGCAGGCCGCCGCCAAGGATAGTCGCGCACGCTCGAAAATTCTCATGATCATCGCACTCATTCGGTTAGAACAGGATCGTTGTGCGGATACCCAGGACAGCTTCATTCTTTATCCGTTGCGGAAGCCCGTTGGGGTTCGCGACGCCGGCGCCCGGGTTGAAGACATATTGCAAATCCGGCTGAACTTGCCACCACGCTGTGACTTGATATTGGTAGGTAAGTTCTATATATGTTTCCGTGTGACGCACGGGGCTGAAACCGCCCGCATAGACGAAATTATCGCGGTCGAGCGCGGCGGCGCGGTTGCTGACATGCGTTGTGCCCATGCCCACGCCGAACGTGTCGTCCGTGCGATAGGTGAAGGGATCGCGGAAGACGAGACCGGCGTTCATGCTGAAATCGATCAGGTTGCGGTCGCCTTGCGGCGTGCCCATGATGCGGCCGAACAGGCTGATGGACCGGTTCGGGTCCGCCTCGGAGCGCCAGACCATCTGGTCGGCCACGGCATAAAGGGCGTAATCGCCGCGATGCTGGAGCGGAGCGCCGCTGCTGGTCGGGTTGGCCAAGGATAGGCCCTGATCGTCGAGGCGCTGATCGGCGAAACGCTCGGTGTCGTACCAGATTCCGATTCGATAGATTTTCGCCAGCGGCTGGGAGTCGCCCGCGTAGACCATGCTGCCCAGCGCCGGATAGGAATATTGCAATTCGGCGATGGCGAGCGCGCCGCCGTTCAGCGGAAAGCTGGTTCCCGATGCGTTTTGTTGTTGCGGATCGCCGCTGTTGTTCCGGACCGGGGAGCCGTTGAACACGCCGACGAGAATGTTGAGTTGGTCGATCGGTCGCGCCCGAAACCGGACGCCGAGCGCTGACAGCGGATAGGCGGGGCCGCCGCCGGGCAGATCGGCCGATGGCAGCATCGGCCAGCCGAACATCGTATTCACGAAGTAGAGCGCGTTGTTGCTGACCATGAATTCCTGGTCGAGGCTCTGCTGCCCGATTTTGATGTCCAACCTGTCTTCTTCGAGGAATTTCTGCTGGAACCAAAGCTCCCAAAGCCGCAGCGAGCGGTCCGCCTCAATGCCGCTCACCGTTTGCAGGTTCATCAGATTATCGGCGCTGACGTTGCGACCATGGATTTCGAGCGCGCTGGCGTTGAAGAGTCCGCCATACCAGGCGTTGGCCCGCCCGGTATCCAGTTCCAGCACCGCCTGAGTCAGGCCATCATAGTCAAATCCCGTCCGCGCGCCGCCGGATACGTTGCCAAGCACTTCGCTCGTCTCCTCGAGGCCGAACGATACCCCATATTCGCTCAGCTTCGTGCGCAGGCCCCACATGTCGCCCAGGAGATAATTGCTGCGCTGGAGATTGTTGAGGAACCCGAAGGCGCCGCTTCCCTGGCTCGTCTCGAAATCGTCCGGGCCGATCGGCACGGACACCGGCGGCGGGGCGGCCAATGCCGCTTTTGCCGCGAATGTAAGGGCCAGACAGGCCGCCGAAAGTTTGGCGCGGGAGGGGTTAGCCCCATGCCGGCGTGGGAAAGGCGATTCTCGTCGGTTTTTGCGTGGCATAAATGGTCCCAATCCCGTGCGCGGCCGATCCACCTCCCGTCGTGGAGGCATCCATCGGATGGCGGATCAATAATGAAAGTCATTCGCACTTGCAAGCGTAATGCGAGTCATTCGCAAATTTGTTTGGCGGCTTATGCTATGTGTCCGCCGCGAGGCGGCCGCCTGGCGGTTCTTGGTTTATCGCGAGGGTCCAGACATTGCTGCTCAAGGTTTCCGCGGATGGATGGCTCTCCGGGAGCGCGGTAAGGATACGGGCGGCGCTGGGTCGGGGCGGCGTCACGGACAAGAAGCGGGAAGGGGATGGCGGGACGCCGGCCGGGGTTTTTGCCCTTCGGCGGGTGCTGTATCGCGCGGATCGGCTTCCCGCGCCCGCGACGCGGCTGGAATGCGCGATCATTCGGCCCGATTG
>CAJCJC010000301.1 GCA_903970575.1 Alphaproteobacteria bacterium | reverse complement strand
GCCACGGGATACGCCACCACGCCGCCGCCTCAGGAGCGGTAATCGCGCGCAATAGGCCATTTCGGCTCCGCGCCTTTCAAAACCGGGCGCTTAGCCTGTACAAAGAATAGAAGGACAGCTGACGCCTTAGGGGAATGGAATGGATGATCTGGCGATCGCCGCGCGAATCGACCGTCTGGCGATATCGGGTTGGCATCGCCGCCTGCTGATCATCCTCAGCATTCCGCTTTTCTTCGATGTCAGCGATATCTTTACCTTCGCCTATGCGGCGCCGGTGCTCCGCCATTTATGGGGTTTGACGATCAATCAGGTGGCGCTGATCACGGCGTCTTGTTTCCTTGGGATGGCGCTGGGTGGGACGGTTGGCGGGATCATCGCCGACCGGATCGGGCGCATACGGGCGATGATGCTGTTCACATTCATCTTTTCGGCGTTTTCGCTCGCGAACGGGTTCGCGATGGACGTGCCGATGCTGCTGGTCACGCGCTTCGCCACCGGGCTTGGCATCGCGTCGGCCACCGTTACAGTCATTACCTATATCGCGGAAATCTATCCGGCGCCGGTGCGCGGCCGGTGGCAATCCTGGGCGATGGTGATCGCGCTGAGCGGCATATCGGTGACGAGCTTCGTCGCTCGGGCGGTCGTTCCCCAAGGGGATAATGGCTGGCGCTTTGTCTTCATCTGGGGGGCGCTCGGTCTGCCGTTCATTCTTTTGGCGCGCCGCCTGCCGGAATCGCCGCGCTGGCTGATGCACCGGGGCCGCGAACTGGACGCCGAGGCCAGCCTGATCGCGCTGGAAGATGCGGTCCGGCGGTCGGGAACAGCGGTGGACCCGCCACCTGCCCCTGCCCCAGCGGTGCGCGCGGCCTCCAAGCCAGCGCTTGGCTGGGCGGCCTTGTTCAGCCGCGTCTATGTTCGACGCACATTATCGCTTTGCGCGATCTGGTTCTTCCAGACGATCGGGTTTTACGGGTTTATGTCCTGGGTGCCGACCCTGCTGGCGCAGCACGGGTTCGCGCTGGTGCAAAGCCTGAATTTCGTGACGCTGATCAACGCGGGGTCCCTGCCCGGCGCCTTATTCGCGGTGTTCGTGGCGGACAAGGTCGAGCGCAAATACAGCATCGCCTGCGTGGCGCTCGCCATCGCGGCGTTCGGGTTGCTCTATGGGCTGACGTTTCAGCCGGTGCTGATCGTCGTTTTCGGATTCCTGGCGGCGACGGCGATGAACAGCTTCTCCGCGCTCTGCTTCGCCTATACGCCCGAGCAATATCCGACCGATATCCGCAACAGCGGCTCTGGCCTCGCCTATGGCGTGGGGCGGCTGGCCAATGTGATCAACCCTTTCGTCATCGCCGCCGTGCTTGAAGGCTCGGGATATAAGGCGGTGTTCGCCTATATCGCGGGGGCGTGGGTGATCACGGCCGGGATCGCTTTGGCGTTCGGGGCGCGAACGACGGGCCGGTCGCTGGAACAGATCGAAACCGGCCCGCAATCGGGGGTACCGGCGGGCGCCCGCGTTTCCGAGGCGACCGCGTCGTGAAGGTCTCGATCGCGCTGATCGGGATGGAGCGGTTGCTGGGCGGGGATTTCGCGCGGGTGGTCGAGGCGGCGCGGCTGGCGGACGAGGCCGGGATCGACATGCTGAGCATCACCGATCACGTGGTTATGGGCGAGCATCTGGAGAACTATCCTTACGGGCAATTTCCCTTGCCGCTCGATTACCCCTGGTTCGAGCCGTTGACCGTGCTGGCCGCGATCGCGGGATCGACGAAGCGGATCAAGCTGTCGTCAGGCGTGGTGATCTCGCCGCTGCGGCCTGCCGTGCTGCTCGCCAAGCAGCTTGCGACGCTGGATGTGCTGTCGCGCGGGCGGGTCGAGATCGGGATCGGCATCGGCTGGCAGCGCGAGGAATATGACGCCGCCGGCATTCCCTGGGAGGGACGCTATACGCGGATGGATGAGCAGATCAAGGTGTGCAAGCTGCTGTGGTCGACCGCGCCGGCCAACTTCGCCGGCAAGACCGTCACGTTCGAGAATATCCACGCCTATCCGCGCCCGGTTCAGGCGGCGGGAATTCCATTCTGGTTCGGGCTCAAACCCACGCCGCGCAATTTCGAGCGCATCGCGGAACTGGGCGACGGATGGCTGCCGATGGAGCGTCGGCCGGAGGTTTTGGCGCCGCATATCGAGGCGCTGCGGGCTGCCTTTGCCGCGCGGGGGCGAGACCCGGCGACGGCGCAGGTTCGCGCCGGGGCGCGGCCGATCAGGCTGACCGGCCAAGACCGCCCAGACCTGGAGGCGACTCTGGCGAGCCTGGGGCCCTTGCGGGAGGCCGGCGTCACGGTGGTGGAATTCGCGCCGTCGGTTTGGTGCGCGTCGGCGACGGAGTTGCCGGCGTTCTTCGCGCGGCTGGCGGCGTGGCGGGGCGAGACATCTGATAATGGGTTCTGAACGACCTTTAGACGAGGTGTAGCGGTATCGGGTATTGCGCAACGATCGGGTCGGAGGTCAGCAAAATAATGCCCTCGGATTTTGCTTGCGCGATCAAGATGCGGTCGAACGGGTCCTTGTGAAGAGGTGGTAGCGAAGAAACGGCAAGAGCGTGGATGCCGGTAATTGGCAGTTCCTCATAGCCATTCCGTAAAAGAGCGCCACGAAATGGCGCGGGTGCGATCCGAAAATCGGGACGGCCCAATCCATGTTTTATCGCTATTTCCCAAACACTGACAGCGCTAAAGAAAAGGTCGTTTTCAGTATGTCCAATCATTGCCCGAGCTTCGGCCGATAGTCGTTTAGACCGCACCGCCGCCCAGAGAAGAATATGGGTGTCGAGCAACAGCTTCATTTTTCGCTAGTGAACATCGCCTGAATCTCAGCGCTGAACATGGCATCGAAGTCATCGGGAACATCTATTTCTCCTTCCATGAAGCCTATTCTCTGTGACGGCGGTGTGGGGTCGATAGAGACGACCTTAACCATGGGCCTACCCGCCTTGGCGATTATGAAAGACTCTCCGTTAGCTGCTTGCTCCACCAAGCGCGACAAGTGCGTTTTCGCTTCATGAATATTAATCGTCCGCATGACGGCCCCACTAAACTAAGTTTGCTTAGTTTAGTCCGCTCTCGACGATATGCAAGCGCTACCGTTCGAGCGATTTAGCCATCACCTACTGAAACAGCTTCGCGGCGTTCTCGAGGGTTTTGACGATGCCCCAGAGCCAGGGGGCGCCAATGATGGCCCAGGCGAGCGCGATCAGCAGCGGGGAAGTCTGCCCATATGGCTGGTTCATCTCAATGCCCTCCGGCCAGATGCGCGCCGGAGGCGTCGCCCTGGAAATGGTGCCGCCTGTCGACGGGCTTCATGAGCCAGTTGCTGATGAAGCCGATGACGAGCAGGCCTGCCATCAGATACATCGTGAAATTATAGGAATCCGCCTTCGGAACGCCGTGCGCGATCTGATAATCCCGGATGTAGTTGACGAGAACGGGGCCCAGCACGCCGGCGACGGACCAGGCTGTCAGCAACCTGCCGTGGATCGCGCCGACATGCATCGTGCCGAACACGTCCTTCAGGTAGGCGGGGATGGTGGCGAAGCCGCCGCCATACATGCTGAGAATCACGGCGTAGGCCGCGACGAACAGAATGACCGATCCCATCTGGCCGATGGTCGGCACGGCGGCGTAGAGCAGAAAACCCAGCACGAAGAAGATCATGTAGGTGTTGCGCCGGCCCATATAGTCCGACGCCGATGACCAGATGAAACGGCCGGCCATGTTGAACAGGCTGAGCAGACCGACAAATCCGGCGGCCGCCGCCACCGTGATCCGGCCTGGAAACATTTCCTGGATCATCGGCGAGGCCTGGCCCAGAACGCCGATGCCAGCGGTCACGTTCATGCAGAGCACGAGCCATAGCTGCCAGAACTGCCGCGTCTTCACGGCCCGGTCGACCGAGACATTGCCGAGGATGATCAGGTTAGAGATGGCTGGCCTCGGCGTATAGCCGGCCGGACGCCAGTTATCGGCGGGGATGCGGACAGTGAGGACGCCGAACATCATGATCGCCAGATAGATGAAGCCCATGGTGACGAAGGTCTTTTCCAGACCGACGGATTCGGGCGTGGCGAAATATTTCATAAGCGCGACCGCCAGCGGAGAGCCGATCATGGCGCCGCCGCCGAAGCCCATGATGGCCATGCCGGTCGCCATGCCGGGCCGGTCGGGGAACCATTTGATGAGCGTCGACACCGGAGAGATATAGCCGATGCCGAGCCCGATGCCGCCCAACACGCCATAGCCCAAATAGACGAGCCAGATATTGTGGAGATGCACGCCGATGGACGACACCATGAAGCCGCCCGAGAAACACAAGGCGGCCACCATCATCGCGCGGCGCGGACCACCCGCCTCAACCCAGCGG
>CAJCJC010000300.1 GCA_903970575.1 Alphaproteobacteria bacterium | reverse complement strand
TTCCCGCGATGTCGTTCATCGAGCCGTTGACCGCGCCGACATAGCGGAACGCCACCTGCCCGCCCTCCTCGATCCGCTTGAGCGTCTCTGCATCGGCGACATAATTGCCGTCGCCATGCGCGACGGGGACGGAGATAATCTCCCCCGCCCGATAGCGGCTGGTAAAAATCGTGTCCGTCCGCGCGACCGAAAGGTCCACACGCTTGCAAATGAATTTGAGGCTGGCGTTGCGCAGCAGCGCGCCGGGCAGCAGGCCGCTTTCGACCAAGATCTGGAAGCCGTTGCAGATGCCGAGGATCGCCACCCCCTTGGCCGCCCGCGCCTTCACTTCGCGCAGGATGGGGGATTGCGCAGCCATCGCCCCGCAGCGCAGATAATCGCCATAGGAGAACCCGCCAGGCAGGACGATGAGATCGACCTTCGGAAACTCGGTCTCGCGATGCCAAACCAGAATCGGCGCCGTGCCCGTGGCGCGTTGGAGCGCGACGGCGGCGTCGCGCTCGCGGTTCGATCCGGGGAAAACGATAATCGCGGATTGCATATTCTGGCGGCTTCGAAGAATCGGAGTTTGCGCGGCTGTTGTCCGGCGGAAGCTAGTGGGGGATGGGGGGAGAGTCTAGGCTGAGGCTGGTCGCAGGCTGAAACGCCAAGGCGCGGAGACGCCAAGTTTTTAGTGATTTCTCGTAACCGGGGTTTACTGGGTTATCCATACGCACATTCCCGCTTTTTTCTGGGACGTGGGACGCTCGTTTGGCGGCGCGACTTCGCGCTACGTGGTGAGATGATCCACAATTACGCGATGGAACGCTTGCTCGCCTGATGCGGCGAAAACCGCGCTCACGAAAGAGCACTCAGTTGAAATCAGGGCCGAGCAGATTCTCACAGCGCGACCGTTGCCTCCCACGGGTTTATGACGGTCAGGCACAGCCGTCGAAATCGGCGGCGTTGCGCGTCGCGATGGCGGCGCCGCGCGACCGGGCGATCGCCGCGATAAATCCGTCCGCGCCCTCCAATCGGCGCCCCGCCTTATCGCGTTCGGACCTGATTTCGCCATAGGCGTCCGCCGCCGGACGATCGAAGTCAAAAATTCGGGCGCCGATGGTTCGTTGCATATAGCCCGCGAAATCCCGTTCCAGTTCGCGCCGTCGCCGCCCGGCGGGAAGGCGCGCAAGGCCGTATTTGATCTCCGCGATATTAATCGTTGTTGTGGCCAGCTCAAGCATGGAGCGGAGGCGGAACCAATTAAGAATCGCTGGATCGGGTGCGGGACGCATCAATTCCGAGAGAACATTGGTGTCCAGAATAATCATCACCGATCAAATTCGGCCCGATCAAATTCGGCGGAATCGAATTGGGGTGGGTCGCGCGTCTCCATCGGCGGCGGCGGCTCCAGTTCAATGCCATTTTTCGGTCCGAATATCGCGAGCGCCAGATCCGCCATGTTTTGGGGCGGATCACCGTCAAGGGCGTCCTTGAGAATGCGGCGGACCTCATCCTCCATCGACCGCCCACGTTCCGCCGCTCGAATGCGCAGCCGGGCCTTTACGTTTTCGTCGATATTTCTGACAAGGAGACTGGCCATCGAGCGCCCTTAAAAAGATATCATCTCGTTTCTATGATATCGAAATCGCTTGCAGTACTACAAGCGGGCCATGCATCTCGTAGCGGCGAGAGATCAGAGGCACAAACCTGACGGCCTCACTTCGACGCACGCCTTGCGTAAACGCGCCAGAACGCCTTGAATTCTCGCGCGGTCTTGGCTGAGGCGATAAGCCAGCGCAAATGAATTTCTTGGGGGAATGTCATGCTCAATCTCGAGGGGAAAATCGCGCTGGTTACCGGCGGCGGGGCTGGCATGGGGCGAGCCATCGCGGAGGCGTTCGGAGGGCAGGGCGTGCGGGTGATCGTGGCCGAGATCGATCCGGCGCGGGCCGAGGCGGTGCGAGTGGCGCTGGATGACGCGAAGGTCGACAATCTGGTCGAGGTCGTCGACGTGCGCGACGCGGGCCAAGTGGCCGCGCTGGCCGGCAAAATCGCCGACCGTTTCGGCGGGTTGGACATCCTGGTCAACAACGTGGGCGATTTCATGGGGATCGTGGGGCCTTTCGCCAATTCGACCCCGGAGCAATGGGATATTCTGTATCAGGTTAATCTGAAGCATATGTTCATCGTGACGCACGCGATGCTGCCGCTGATGCGAAAATCCAGCGCCGATTCATCCAGGCGTGGCGGCAGCATCATCAATGTTTCGTCGATCGAGGGCTTTCGCGGCATTCCGGGCGGCGTGGTCTATGGCGCGTTCAAGGCGGCGATCACCGGCTTCACGCAGAGCCTCGCGGTGGAGCTGGGACGCGAAGGCATCCGGGTGAATACCATCGCGCCGGAGACGACCGATACCGAGCAGGTTCAGGTGACCAACTGGACCAACCCCAAATATCGCGACCATACGGAACGTTGGATCCCGCTGGGCCGGTTCGGCGTACCTAGGGACGCGGCCGGTTGCGCGATTTTCCTGGCGAGCGATCTGTCCGCCTGGGTCACCGGCACGACGATCCATATGGATGGCGGCGCGCTGGCGGCGGCTGGCTGGTATCGCACGCCGGCCGGCCAGTGGACCAATATGCCGGTGATCGCGGATAAGGGCCTGATCTTTTAGCGGATCAACGCCATCACCTCGGCGACCGGGCGCACGTCAGCGTATTTATAGGCCATGTCGAACAGGTTGACGGCGTGGGCCGTCTGGCTGCGGTCGAACACGCATTCCTCGGGCACGGTGACGCGGAAATTATAGGCGAAGCCATCGACGACCGTGCCCCGCACGCAGCCGCTGGTGCTGCATCCGGTCACCACGAGCGTGTCGACCTTGAGGTCGATCAGATAGCTCGCGAGCGGCGTGGCGAAAAAGGCGCTGGGATGCTTCTTGGGGATGAGGATGTCGCCATCGACCGGCTTGATCTCCTCCACGAAATCATAGCCGCGTTCGGCTATGTTCATGATCGCAGGCACTTTTTGACCCAGCCGGCCGGAATCGTATCCCATCTTGGGCGCGACATGGGGATACAGCACCGGATGGCCAGCGGCGCGGAAACCGGCGAGCAGCGGCGCGATACGGTCGACCGCGTCCCAGCCGGCATCGCCGCAACTGGTCTTGAACTCGGCCAACGCCTCCCAATAGGGCTGTCTGACCGTGCCGACCGTGCGGTACTGAACATCGATGATCAGGAGCGCTGGGCGTTCGCCGAAACCGGTGGGGCGACCGAAACCGGCCGCCTCGTAACGCCTTATATCTTCGTCGGGCACGATGCCGTCCCATGGACGCGTCATGGCAAAACTCTCATAAACGGATGAACAAGCCGAGGACTACGATATGCTGTTTGATAGGCTCATTCGCAACGGAATCGTCGTCGACCCCGCGATCGGCGAAATTCCCTTGGATATCGGGATCGTCGAGGGGAAGATCGCCGCCCTGATGGCGCCGGGGGTGGAGTTGGCCGCGCGGGAAGTTACCGAGGCCTCTGGACGGCATGTTTTTCCGGGGCTGATCGACGCCCATGTCCATTTCGGATTTGGCGAGCCGGTCACGGAATACACGACCGAGACCGTGTATGCGGCGCAGGGCGGCTTTACCACGGTATTGGGCTATTTCCTCAACAACGAGCCGTATGGCGGCGTGTTCGAACGGGAACTGGCGCTGGCCGAGCCCCGCGCGCATGTCGATTTCGGCTTTCATTTCAGCACGGCCAGCGAAGCGCACATCGACGAGCTGGATGAATATGTTCGCGAATACGGCGTTACGTCTTTTAAATATTTCATGAATTTCAAAGGCGAGGAAGGCCGCTATCTGGGGCTGGACGGCACCGATGACGGGTATCTTTACGCGCTGTTGGAAAAGGCGGCGTCGCTGGGCGATGTGACGATCGTGCTGCATACCGAGAATATCGAGCTTGTGAACCGGTTTCGCCGCGAGGCGCAGGCGGCCGGCAAGAACACGCTGAGGGATTGGTGCCTCTCCAAACCCGCCTTCACCGAAGCCGAAAGCTGCGTTCGCGCCATGATGTTCGCGGAGCATCTGGGGGCCAAGATCTACATCCCGCATCTCAGCAGCCGGATGGCGCTGGACGAGGTGCGGCGCTGGCGGGATCGGTACGACAACATCTTCGTGGAGACCTGCCCGCATTATTTGACCCACACGCTGGACAGCGATATTGGCGGCATCGGCAAGGCCAACCCGCCGTTCCGCACCGCGGACGACGTCGACGCCCTGTGGGAAGGTTTGGCGGATGGATCGATCGACGTGGTCGCGTCGGACCACGTGCCGCGCAAGCGAGCGACCAAGGAAAAGCCAATCTGGCAGGCGTCCCAGGGCTTCCCCGGGACGGCGACGATTTTACCGGTGCTGCTCGATCAGGGGTATCACCAAGGACGGCTATCGTTGACCCGGATCGCGGAGTTGCTGTGCCTGGCGCCGGCGGCGATTTTCGGCCTGCCGGATAAAGGCCGGATCGCGATGGGAATGGACGCGGACCTGACGCTCGTCGATCTGGAGCGGGACCGGGTCGTGCGGGCGGAGGAACTCGGCTCCTATTCGGATTACAGCCTTTACGATGGCTGGTCGTTCAAGGGCTGGCCGGTCGAGACCATCGTGCGCGGCCTACCGGTGATGCGCGATGGCGTTATCGTCGGCCCGGGCGGCCATGGGCGGTATTTGCCGCGTCAGGCCTGATCCGGGGCCACCGCGACCAGCGCCTTGCCGAAATTCCGGCCGCTCATCAACCGGGCGAACAAGGCGGGCGCGGCGTCGAGACCCTCGACCCGATCTTCCTTGAAGGTCAGGCGGCCCGACGCGATCCAGTCCGTCGCGATGCGGCGCCAGTGCGGCATGCGATCCCAGAAATCGTAGACCACGAGGCCTTTGATGGTCGCGCGCTTGCCGACGATGGGGCCAAGATTGGGTCCCGGCAGAACGGTCGGGCTGTTATATTGCTCCATCGCGCCGCAAAGGACGATGCGCGCATGCATGGCGAGCCTTCCCATGACGCCCTGAAGGATGCCGCCGCCGACATTATCGAAATAGCAATCGACGCCATCGGGGCAGGCATCGGCCAGGGCGTCGGGCCAAGCCGCGTTCTTGTAATTGACGCAGGCGGCGAATCCCAAGCGGTCGACGGCATAGGCGCATTTCTCGTCCGACCCCGCGATGCCCACCACCCGCGCGCCCATGTTGCGGGCGATTTGCCCAACGGTGGAGCCGACAGGGCCTGTCGCGGCGGACACCACCAATGTTTCGCCGGGGCGCGGCGATAGAAGGTCGACCGTGCCGCCATAGGCTGTGAGACCCGGCATGCCGAGCACGCCCAGATAAGCGGAGAGCGGAACGCGGCCATCGGGCGCCAGCTTGGTGGCGGCCGGCGACAAAGCCGCGGCCATGCCGGTCAGCAAGGGCGTCGGCGCATCGGCGACCGAATAAGCCTGCCAGCCGGCGCGCGAGGTAACGATATCGCCCTCCGCGAAATCAGGATGCCGAGATTCCGTGACGACGCCCAGCGCCTCACCCGGCATAAGGTCGCCCGGCTTGACCCCGGCGGACATATGCCGGGACTTGATCGCGGAGCCCATATACGGATCGAGCGACAGGAGAAGGGTGCGAATCAGGACCTGCCCCGCGCCTGCCTGCGGCATGGGTGCGTCCACGACCTCGAAATCCGCCTCGACCGGAACCGCCGTGACGGCGTTTCGCAAGAGCACCTGACGATTCATATCGATCTCTTCAGCCTGGGGTTGCGGAGGCGATTGGCGAAATGGTTTATCGGATGGAAGTCACCAACGGTCACAATTGGGACATGACGACCACGGACACCAAATTTCAAGCGCCTGCCGGGGGCACGGGGGCTGAATTGTCGCTGCGGGCGCTCGACGGCGTCAAGATGGTCGAGAGCGGCGACAATCTGACAGAGATTATCCTGGCGGCGCTGGATCGATCGGGGATTGAGCCGCGAACCGGCGACGCGGTCGTGCTGGCGCAAAAAATCGTTTCCAAGGCCGAAGCGCGGATGGTCGTTCTGGGCGATGTCGAACCCTCGCCCCGGGCAGTCGAGATCGCGGCCGCGGCGGCCAAGGATGCGCGGGTGGTCGAGTTGATCTTGCGGGAATCGGACGAGGTGCTACGCGTCAGGCCCGGAATCGTCATCGTCGCCCACCGGCTGGGATTCGTGGCCGCGAATGCCGGGATCGATCAGTCGAATATCGGCAATGGCGAGATGGACGATAAGGTGCTGCTGTTGCCGATCGACCCGGACGCGACCTGTAGGCGCATTCGCGCGGCGCTGCGCGACCGGACCGGGGCCGAGGTCGCGGTGGTCATCATCGACAGCATCGGGAGGGCTTGGCGCAACGGCACGGTCGGCACGGCGATTGGCGTCGCCGGCATGGCGGGGCTGCTCGACCTCAGGACGCGGCCGGATTTGTTCGGACGGCCACTGAAAACGAGCGAGCTTGGCCTCGCGGACGAGCTCGCCGCCGCCGCGTCCCTGATCATGGGGCAGGCGGACGAGGGGCGGCCGATCGTGCTGGCGCGTGGCCTGCCTTACGCACGGCGCGAGGGCAGCGCGCGCGAGCTGATCCGGCCAAGGGAGACGGACCTATTTCGGTAGAGCCCGCGATATTCGAGGACCAGCTGGACCGGGCGATCCACGCACGGCGGTCGGTGCGGCGCTTTCGGCCGGAGGCGGTTCCGGAGTCCGCCATCGCCGCTTTGCTCCGCGCCGCCTGCCGGGCGCCGTCCGCCCATAATCGCCAGCCCTGGCGGTTCCACGTCGTGAGGGACGCCGCCGGGAAGATGGCGCTGGCGACCGCCATGGGCGACAGGCTGCGCGCCGACCGGGCGCGGGACGGCGACGATCCGGACCTCATCCGGCAGGATGTCGAGCGGTCTTCCACCCGCATCAACGGCGCGCCGGTGCTGATCGCGGTCTGCCTGACGCTGGAAGACATGGATAGTTATCCCGATGAACGGCGCAACCGGGCGGAGTTCCTGATGGCGGTGCAGAGCACGGCGATGGCGGCGCAGAACCTGCTGCTGAAGGCGGAGGCGACGGGACTGGCGGCGTGCTGGGTATGCGCGCCGCTATTCTGCCCGCGAACGGTGCAGACGGCTTTGGACATGCCGGATTCCTGGCAGCCGCAGGGCTTGATCTTGCTCGGCTGGCCGGCCGAGCCCGGACGGAAACGGGACCGCAAACCCTTGGCGGACATCGTGACGGGGCTGGCGACATGAGCGTTTTGGCGTTGGCGGGCGGCGTGGGCGGCGCGAAGCTGGCGGAGGGGCTGGCCGCCATCTTGCCGCCCGGCGAACTCACCGTCGCGGTCAATACCGGGGACGATTTCGAGCATCTGGGGCTCAGGATTTCTCCCGATATCGACACGGTGCTGTACACGCTTTCGGGGCTAAACAATCAGGCGCAAGGCTGGGGCCTGGAGGGCGAGACCTGGAACTTCATGGCGGCGCTGGAGCGGCTTGGCGGCGAGACCTGGTTCCGCCTGGGCGACCGCGACATGGCCACGCATATCGAGCGGACGCGACGGTTGAAAAGCGAGACGCTGTCCGAGATTACCGCCGATTTCGCGCGCAGGCTGGGCATAACGCACACAATCATCCCAGTCTCGGACGACCCGGCTCCCACTATGGTGGCGACGGACGAGGGTTTGCTGGCGTTCCAGGATTATTTCGTCCGCCTGCAATGCAGGCCGCGCGTCGAGCGGCTGGAGTTCCCGAGGATCGCCGATGCGCGGATGAGCCCCGGACTAGCGGCGGCTTTGTCCGCGCCGGATCTGGACCTTATCGTCATTTGCCCGTCCAACCCGTTTCTCAGCATCCTGCCGATCCTGAGCCTGCCCGGTATGCGCGAGGCGCTGACGAACCGTCGGGCGCCGGCGATCGCGGTGTCGCCGATCATCGGCGGCAAAGCGGTGAAAGGGCCGGCAGCCAAGATCATGACCGAACTCGGCATGGACGTATCGCCCGTGGGCGTGGCTGAGTTCTATGGCGCGCTGATCGATGGGTTCGTGATCGACGACGCCGATTCGGGGTTGGCGGATGCTATAGAGGGCCCGAAGTTCTTGGTCACGAACACGCTGATGCTGAACGCGGAGGACCGGCGCGGGCTGGCGCGCGATGTCGTGACGTTCGCGCGAGAGTTCGCACTGAAGTAAATCAACTTCTGGGCGTTTTCCGCGAGACTCTGATAGGTTTAGATAAGTCGCTGAACTTGGCCTTAAACATACGCATGCGCACGCTTTACCATTTCTGGCTATCGCCGTTCTCCCGGGCCATCCGATTGATGCTTGCCGAAAAGAACCTTGCGTTCGAAATGACGGTCGAGAAGACGTGGGAGAGGCGGCCGGCGTTTCTGGAGATGAATCCGGCCTGCGAAGTTCCGGTCCTGATCGAGCCGGAAGGGACCGTTCTGGCGGGCGGATATGTGATCGCGGAATATCTGGATGAAATGTTTCCGGAACGCTCGCTATTCGGCGCGAACCTGGTTGCCCGCGCAGAGGCGCGCCGGCTGACATATTGGTTCGATGTCAAATTCAACGCGGAGGTCACGCAGAATCTGGTCGGCGAAAAATTGATGAAGCGATTGGCCAATAACGGCTATCCGCAGGCGACCGCGATCCGCGCCGGCCTGACCGAAATCCATACCCACCTGGCCTATATATCCTATCTGTCGGAACGGCGAAGATGGCTGGCGGGCGACCATTTCTCATCCGCCGACATCACGGCGGCGGCGCATCTTTCCGTCATCGATTATATCGGCGACGTGCCGTGGGAGGAGCATCCGGCCGCGAAGGACTGGTACGCCCGCATCAAGTCCCGGCCCAGTTTTCGTCCGCTGCTGGCGGACCGGGTGCCGGGCACGCCGCCGCCGCCGCATTACGCCGACCTGGATTTTTAAGGCGCTCGGGTGACGATTGCCCTAAACAACGCGCAGCATTCCAATTTGGAGCCGCCTACCATGCGTTCGACTGCGATAGCGTTCGCCCTTGTCCTTTTAGCGCCCTTGGCCGGCGCCCAAACCGGCCCGATAATCGCCTATCCACCCCAGAACGACATGGTGAGCCTGTCGCTGACGATGGAGGATTGGGTTGAAACCGAGACGGCGCGCACCGAGCTGTCGGTCGACGCGTCGCTATCCGGGAGCGACGCCGGCAAGGCGCGCGGCGACATCCTAGGCGCGGTGAAGGCTCTGGCGCAGGGGGCGGAATGGCGTTTCACCGCGTTCAACCGCAATCAGGACGCCAGCGGCCTTGAACACTGGCACGCCGTACTGGAGGCGCGCCTGGCGGAATCGCAACTGGGCGGATTGTCTGATCGGGCCAAGCAGGCGTCGAAGCCGGGGCTGCAAATTGCTATCCAGAACACCGACTTCACGCCGACGCTCGCGGAATTCGAAGCCGCCAAGGCAAAGCTGAGGGGCGCGCTTTACAAGAAGGTAAACGAGGCGCTCGCGCAACTGAACCAAGCCGAGAGCGACCGCAAATATCGCATCATGGATATCGAGTTCGAGGACGGACCGGCTTCACCCAGGATTGCGGTCCAAGCCATGGCCCGAGGGTTGGAGCAATCCACACCATTGATGCCGATACCAGCGCAAACGCAAGCGCCGCGAGCATTTAATCCAGCGGGCGACGTCCAAAGATCGCAGAAGATTCAGATATCGGTTGGCGTGATCTTCGCGACTCTGGCGCCGCGCGAGTAGGCGCAACATGCCGCGCCTGTTCGTTTTCGGCATGGGATATTCCGCGCTTGCGCTCGCCCGGTTGCTCTTACCGGAAGGATGGTCGGTTATCGGGACCTGTCGCACGCCCGAGGGCGCGGAAGCGTTGCGGGCGCAAGGCATCGAACCTGTTCTGTTCGACGGGACGGCGCCGCTCGATCCAGCGCTGCTGGCGGGAGCCACGCATATCCTGGCGTCCATTCCACCGGATGGCGACGATCCTGCGTTGCGCCATCACGCGGGCGACATCGCAAAGCTGCCGGGTTTAGCGTGGATCGGGTATCTTTCGACGACATCGGTTTATGGGGTGGATGACGGCCGGACGGTGGACGAGGATTTCCCTTGCGCGCCGTCGAGCGCGCGCGGCCAAAGGCGGCTGACCGCCGAAGCCGCGTGGCGGGCGCTGCCCCTGCCCGGCCATGTCTTCCGCCTTTCCGGGATCTATGGGCCGGGACGCAGCATCTTCGAGACGATCGAGGCGGGACGGGCGCAGCGGATCGTGAAATCGGGGCACGCCTTTAACAGAATCCATGTCGAGGACATCGCGGGAACTGTCATGGCCTCGATCCGGCGGCCGGCGCCCGGCCGGATTTACAATCTGGCCGACGATCTGCCGGCGCCCTCGGCGGACCTCGTCACCTATGCCTGCGCATTGCTGGGCGTGGAGCCGCCGCCGGAGATCGGCTTTGACGCAGCCGTGCTGTCGCCGATGGCGCGAGAGTTTTGGGCGGACAATAAGCGGATCGACAATCGCCGGATCAAGGACGAGTTGGGCGTCCGCCTGCTGTACCCGACCTATCGTGAAGGGCTGGACGCGATTTTCGCGCGGTCGATCGCGCCCTGACTTCGGATCAGGGTGGCGCGCCGGAGCCAAGGGCGGCTCGGCCTAAATCCAACCGCGGTCTGGCTTAAAGACGGCCTCGCGGGTACGAGCGTTGCGCGAGGAGTCCATAACAGAGATAATTAAAGCATGCCTTATAATCTCGACATTCCCGGATGGATGCCCGAACCCGAGCTAAAGATACTCGAGAGATTGGCGCGCGCGATCCCGGCTGGCGGCGCCATGGTCGAGGTGGGTCCGTTCTGCGGCAGATCGTCGTGGTGTTGGTCCAAGTCGGTGGAGCCGACAGCCACCGTGACGTGCATAGACATCTGGGACCCGGTGGAACACCCCTATTCCCCACCGTCGAAGACGGATCAAGGCGTCGTGGCGGATGAGGATTTTGGCAAGACATCCCGCGATCGCGGCAATTGGGGGACGCGCGAAAACTTCGATTATTACACGAAAGACTGTCACAATATCACGGCATTAAGGGGCCGGAGCCCGGACGATTTCCAGGAATGGCCCATGGACAGTCTCGATCTGGTGTTTCTTGACGGCATCCATCACAATCCCGGCTTTCATGCCGATGTGGTGCACTGGTTTCCCAGGGTTAGACCCGGCGGGATGCTCTGTGGCGACGATTGCGCCAGAACCCATCCCGACGTGTTATGGACCATCGACGATTTCTGCAAGGAGCTCGGCATCCCATTCACGGTCGAGCGGCGCATCTGGATGATACGGCGACCGGCGGATAGGTAGAGCATCCTACGTCGAGCCCGCAAGCACCGGCATTGCCCGCCTTCTTACCACTTGCCCGTATTCGGCATCGACGCCCAGGGTTCGGCGGGGGGCAGCGCGGCGCCGGCTTGGAGCAGTTCGATCGAGACGTTGTCGGGGGAGCGGACGAAGGCCATGCGGCCATCGCGGGGCGGGCGGTTGATGGTGACGCCATGGTCCATCAGGCGCTGGCAGGTCGCGTAGATATCATCCACCGCATAGGCCAGATGGCCGAAATTGCGGCCTTCGCCCAGCACTTCCGGGTCCCAGTTATAGGTCAGTTCCACCTGAGCGTCTTCCTGTCCCGGCGGCGCGAGGAAAATCAGAGTGAAACGCCCCTGAGGATTCTCCATGCGGCGGAGCTCCTTGAGACCGAGCTTGTTGCAATAGAAATCGATCGACGCGTCTGGATCGGTGACGCGGACCATTGTGTGCAGATATTTCATCTTGGAACTCCGGTTTCGGCGAGGGAGCGCGCGGGCGGTAAGAGCAGCGGAGAAGGCCTGAGCTCATCGGGAATGGCGCAGATTCGATAATGGACGGCAAGGCGTCCAAGCGCGCGCCCCGCCGTCAAACATGTGAACGGGATCGCCAGCAGACAAGGCAGAATGGTAGGCGCGGCCCAGGGCAGCGCCTCCGGCGTGAAGCGCGCCAGCAGCGCCGAGATCGAAACGCCGAAGAGAAGCTGAGGCCATAGCCCGCGCAGGGCCTCGCGCGCCG
>CAJCJC010000299.1 GCA_903970575.1 Alphaproteobacteria bacterium | reverse complement strand
TGGCGGCGGTGACGATCAATCTGTTCATGATCGGCTTCGCCGGCCTTTCCATAGGCCCGGCCCTCCAAACACGTCTGATGGATGTCGCCGACGACGCGCAGACCTTGGCCGCCGCGCTCAATCACAGCGCCTTCAACATGGCGAACGCGCTGGGCGCCTGGCTCGGCGGCGTCTCGATCGCCGCCGGCCTCGGCTGGACCTCGACCGGCCCGATCGGCGCGGGGTTGGCCGCGCTGGGCTTCATCGTGTTTCTGGCGTCGCGCGCGCTGGAACGAAGGCGATTACGGATACTGCAACCGGCGTGACCATAGGCAACGCCCCACTACCCGCGGATCGAACGACCAGCCGGGTCCCCAGATACGCCGCAATATCGCTACTGAGCATCGCCGGCGTGATCCTGATCGCGGCTTCGCCACTGCTTCTTATTCTTGGTGGCTGGGGCGGTTCGGATTCCGGCTCAGTGCTCGGCGGCTTGGCCATCGTGGTGGGTCTGCCCTGGCTGATCTATCTGCTATCCGCCGTATTAGTGTTCCTGCTGCTGCGCCGCCTGCCTTATTTGGCCTGCCTGCCCGCGATTATTCCCCTCGCGATCGAAGCCCGGCTTCTGGGCGGGTTTGTGCGGGGCGCCTTGCACTTATAGGGCAAGGCGCCGGATGGTTTCCTCTGTCGATACACCGCAAGTTCTGCTTAGATCGAGATATTATAAGAGCGCACCACGCGCAGCGCGGGTGCTGGAGCAAGGGGGAAGCATTCATGGCTTTCGAAGCCATCGCGCTTGGCGATGTGGATCATTTTGACGATACGACCGACGTGCTGGTGGTCGGGCTCGGCGCGGCTGGCGCATCGGCGGCAATCGAGGCGCGCCAGGCGGGGGCCGAGGTTCTGGTGCTGGAGCGGGCCTCGGCCGGCGGCGGTTCGACCGCCTTGTCCGGCGGCTTCATCTATCTGGGCGGCGGCACCCGGGTGCAGACGCTGAACGGCATCGAGGACACGGCCGAGGACATGTTCCAGTACCTCCTGGCGAATAGCCCGGAGAGCGACCCGAAAAAGATCCGGCTCTATGCCGACCAAAGCGTCGCGCATTTCGACTGGCTCGAAGCCAACGCCGCGCGCTTTGACGACGGCTATTACCCACACAAGCATTACGAGCATGCGAGCGCGGAATCGCTCGCCTGGACCGGCAACGAGCTGGTATGGCCGTTCCGGGAACGCGCCAAACCGGCCCCGCGCGGCCACAAGATGCCCGGCAAGGACGACAAGCATGTCGGCGTCGGGGAAACCGGGGGCGGCGGCCAAGTGATGATGGAGGGGCTGATCGCGACGGCGCGGCGGCTGGGGGCGCGGTTCGAGTACGACGCCAACGCCAAGCAGCTGATCGTCGATCCGGCGGGACGGGTGGTGGGCCTGCGCTATACGCGCTTCCAGGAGGATTTCTTCGTGCGGGCGCGCAAGGGGGTGGTGCTGGCGACCGGGGGATTCGGCGCCAATCAGGCGATGATGGACGAATATTGCCCGGAACTGGCCAGCGACACGATCGTCAAGATCGGCAGCACCTATATCGAGGGGGTTGGGCACCGTCTCGGCGTCAGCGCCGGCGGCGCGCTGGAGCATATGGACGGGTATTTCGTCACCTCGCCCTTCTATCCTCCCGAAAGCCTTCTCAAGGGCATCCTGGTCAACAAGCACGGCGTACGGTTCGTGGCGGAGGATTCCTATCACAGCCGCTCCACCGCCGCCTGCCTCAAGCAACCGGACCAGATCGCGTATCTGATTGTCGACAACGCCATTTTTGGACGCTCGGAATTTCCGCATGAGTTGATCGACGCCTGGGAGTCGGTCGAGGAAATGGAAGCTGGCCTTGGGCTTCCGGAAGGCTCGCTCACGCGGACGCTGGAGACGTACAACCGCCATGCCGCCGACGACGATGACCCTGAATTCCATAAATACCCAAAATTCGTGCAACCGCTGGTCGAGCCGCCTTTCGCGGCGATCAATTGCTCGATCGGGACCGCGCCGTTCATGGGCTTTACCCTGGGCGGCCTCAAGACGTCCGTAAAAGGCGAGGTGCTAACCGCGGCGGGCGCGGTTATTCCTGGGCTCTACGCCGCAGGGGCCTGCGCCTCGAATCTCGCCTATGATTCAATGGGGTACTCGAGCGGCGCCTGCATCGGCGAATCCACATTCTTCGGACGGCAATGCGGCATCGCCGCCGCCCAGGCCGCGGAATAACGGAGGATATCGGGGGGGGGGGAAGCGCCATGGGCATTTTAGACGGAAAGGTCGCGATCGTGACCGGAGCCGGCCAGGGCGTCGGTCAAGGGATAGCGCTCGCCCTCGCCAAGGAGGGCGCCTATCTCGTGGTTGCCGGCCGCACGGAATCCAAGGTGCTGCGCACCAGGGACATGATCGCCGAACGCGGCGGCGAAGCGCTTGCGCTGGCTTGCGATGTCTGCAATCCGGCCGACATCGCGCAGACGATTGACCGCGCGCTGCACGCCTTCGGCGGCATCGATATTCTCGTAAACAATGCGCAGACCGTTCATCTGGGGCCGCTCGACGATCTCGACGACGTGAAGTTCACCGATACCTTCGATTCCGGTCCATTCGCCACGTTCCGTTTCATGAAGGCCGTACATCCCCATCTGAAGGCGCGCGGCGGCGGCCATATCGTGAATTTGGCGACGGCGGCGGCCGAGCGCTGGGACGCCAGGGGCTATGGAGTCTATGCCGCCGCCAAGCAGGCGATCCGCATCCTGTCGCGCACAGCGGCGCAGGAATGGGCGGCGGATAATATTCGTGTCAATACGATCGCGCCGCTGGCGATGTCGCCCGCGCTCGAAGGCTGGATCGCGGCCGACCCCGCCGCCGCGCAGGCCTTTCTTGAAACCGTTCCCTCCGGCCATATCGGCGACCCGGAGATAGACATCGGCCGCGCCGTCGTCTTCTTGGTCGGCCCAGATTCCCGCTACGTGACCGGCATAACCTTGCCGCTCGACGGCGGCCAAGCCAATTTCGGATGATTGGCGATAACGACCCGCAATGCCTCTGTTCCCAACGATAACTGCAGGAATCGAAAACCACTTGTTGAGCATGGGGGATATTGCGATGCTGACGGAACGCTCCGCCTCGACTAAGCGCGGTACGTACAAGACGAAGGCTGCGGCATAGCCGCTCTGAGGCGGCAACGATGAAAATACCGCTTATCGTTATCGGGATCGTTTTATCTGTGGGCACTGTGGTCTGGTGGCACAACGAGCTGACAGGAATGCTCGGCAGTCGTATAGGCTCGCAGATCTTTCATTGCCTGATCAGGATCGGAACCGGAGATTGTCAGCGGCTCTGGCTTGTTGGCATGCATGCATGCAACCAACCAAATTGCCGGCGTTATCTTCTATATCGGAATACTAATGGCCGGGTTCGGTTTGTTCATGCCCGGGCAAGATCATCGAGACGATGACAACGAATTTACCGAGCGAAATCTTCCGCCCCACCTCTAACTTTCAACTGACTACAACCCCACCTGCATATCGATAGACGTCACTTTCGCTACTTGTTAAGATTCAACTATGCAAATTCAGCCGACCCCCGACCAAGAAGCTTTTATTCGTCAAGCCATTGATGCTGGGCGTCTGAGCGCCGCCGAAGACGCGGCACGCGAAGCCATGGCGCTTTGGGAAGACCGGGAGAGGCGTCGGATTGAAATCTTGATGGCGATTGACGAAGCGGAAGCGTCAATCGCGGTGCGGGTCGATTCTCTGCCCCAGGATACGGTCGACGATTTAGCCAGTCGGATAAAACGAAGAGGCCGAGAGAGATTGGAACGCGAGCGGCATCAAGGCTGATGCCACTATCGATATCCGCCGTTGCCGAAGCCGACCTTGAGAGTATTTGGCTCGGCGTTGCGCTCGAAAGCGAAAGCACCGCGAGAGCGGATGCACAGATTGATGCGATCACGCGATGTTTTACGCTACTTGAACAGTATCCCTTCATGGGACGTCAGCGA
>CAJCJC010000298.1 GCA_903970575.1 Alphaproteobacteria bacterium | reverse complement strand
GCGCTGCTTGGCCTTGGGGCCACGATCGTGACGGATCGGCGATCCATCGCGGCGGATGATTTTTTCACCGGCATGTTCGAAACGGCATTGGAGCCTGGCGAGATCGTGCGCCAGGTGCGCTTTCCGATCCCGCTGGCGGCGGGTTACGCCAAGTATCCCAACCCCGCCTCACGCTACGCCGTCGTCGGCGTCTTTGTCGCCCGAACCGCGGATGGCGTCCGCGTGGCGGTTACCGGCGCGGGCTCCAGCGTCTTTCGCGTTCCGGAAATGGAGATAGCGCTGACGGCCGATTTCTCCGAGGGCGCGATCGCCGGGATCAGCCTGCCGGCCGACGATCTCAATTCAGACCCGCATGCGACCAGCGAATATCGGGCGCATCTGGTCACCGTCATGGCCCGCCGCGCCGTTGTGGCCGCCAAGCGATCCGCCTCGGCCGAGGGAGAATAATATGGGCCTGATGTCGCAACCGATCCGCCGGATCGAGGATGGACGCTTCATCACCGGACGTGGCCGGTATGTCGACGACGTCAAGATCGCGGGGACCGCGATCGGCTATCCGCTGCGCTCGCCCTATGCCCATGCCCGGATCGTATCGATTGACACCGAGGCGGCGATGGGTTTGCCCGGCGTGATCGGGATCATCACCGGCGCCGATCTGGAGGCGGCCGGCATCGGGCATCTGGGCTCGCCGCTACCGGCCGCCTTTCTGAAAAATCGCGATGGAACCGCCCGCGTGGATGGCGATAGAGCGCTCCTGACCGTCGATTACGTGCGCTATGTGGGCGAACCGGTCGCCTTCGTGGTCGCGGAGTCGCTGAACGCGGCCAAGGACGCGGCCGAGCAGATTATCGTCGAGTACGAGGAACTGCCGGCTGTCGGGACCATCGACGAAGCGATCGCCCCGGGCGCGCCGCTGGTCTGGCCGGAAGCGGCCGGCAATATCGCGGTCGATTGGGAGCAGGGTGACGCCGCGCTGACCGAAGCGGCCTTCGCCAAGGCGGCTCATATCACCCGGCTGGAGGTCATCAATAATCGCATCGTCGTGAATTCGATGGAGCCGCGCGGCGCCCTTGGCAGCTTCGACCCCGAAACCGGGGGATACGAGCTTTACGCCACCACCCAGGGCTCGCATCCGGTTTCGGACATGATCTGCAAGAAAGTGCTGAACATCCCGAGCGAACGTCTGCGCGTGTTCACCCCGGATGTCGGCGGCGGCTTCGGCCTTAAGATGTCGACCTTCGCCGAGTATCCGCTGGTTTTGATCGCGTCCGAGAAATTCGGCGTGCCGGTGAAATGGATGTCGGAACGGACCGAGGCGTTCCAGTCCGACAGCCATGGCCGCGACCTGAAGAGCGTCGCCGAAATGGCGTTCGACGCCGAGGGCCGTATTCTTGGATACAGGGTGACGACCGACGCCAATATGGGCGCCTATGGGCTCGGCTTCGGCCCCGGCATTCAGACCATCATCCCACAATTCGTGGTCGGCGGCGTCTATAAGGTTCCGGCCGTGTACAACCATGTGCGGGCCGTCTTCACGAACACCGTGCCCGTCGAGGCGTATCGCGGGGCGGGGCGGCCGGAAGCGGCCTATATCCTGGAACGAATCATGGATTACGCCGCCCGCGAGATGGGCATCGAGCCCGATGAAATCAGGCTGCGAAACTTCATTCCGGCCGCGGAAATGCCGTATCGCACCTTTGTCGGCGCGACGATCGATAGCGGCGATTTTCAGCGCAACCTGCATGACTGCCTGCGGCAGGCGGATTGGGCGGGTTTCCCCGCGCGCAAGGCGGAGGCCAAGGGGCGCGGCCAACTGCGCGGAATCGGGCTCGCCTATTACATGGAAAAGACGGCCGGCGGCGCCAGCGCGGTGGAAATTTCCTTCTCCGATGATGGGAAGGTGAAGGTGGGCGTCGGCACCTCGGCGCATGGGCAAGGTCACGAAACGACCTTCGCCGCGATCATCGCGGACAAGCTTGGCGTCCCATTCGAATCGGTGGAGCTGATCCAGGGCGATAGCCACCTGGCGCCCTATGGCGGCGGGACCGGCGGATCGAGGTCTTTGTGGAGCAGCGGGAACGGCATTCTGAAAGCGTCGGACGCGGTTATCGAAAAAGGTCTTGAAATCGCCGCCGAAATCCTGGGGACATCCAAGGACGACGTGGTCTTCGAGGAGGGCGCGTTCCGCGCGCGGAGTGGAAACAGGTTCCTGACCGTGATGGAGGTGGCTGACATCGCCCGCGACGGCGCCAAATTGCCGGCCGCGCTTATCGAAAAATTCCCCAACGGCCTTAACTCGTCAGGGGCCCATGAGGCGAAGGGCGACACCTTCCCCAATGGCTGTCACATCTGCGAGGTCGAGATCGACCCGGAAACCGGCAAGGTGACCGTGGCGGCCTATAACGTTGTCGACGATTTCGGCTTCGTGCTGAATCCGATGATCGTCGCGGGACAGGTGCATGGCGGCGTGGCCCAGGGCATTGGGCAGGCGCTCCTGGAAAATTGCCTTTACGAACCTGGCACCGCGCAGCTCCTCAGCGGTTCCTTCATGGATTACACCATGCCCCGGGCCGACGATTTTCCCTCTTTTGGGTTCACCTATAATGAAATCCGCTGCACGACGAACCCGCTG
>CAJCJC010000297.1 GCA_903970575.1 Alphaproteobacteria bacterium | reverse complement strand
ATAGGCGCTTCGCGCGATCATCCGCCAGACCTCGCCAAGGTCGCCATAGATGCGCAGGCTCTCCGCCTCGTTGGTGAGGCCGAGCCAGATCGGCCCGCCGCGCTTGATCTCCGCCGCGAGCGCGCAGTCGTCGATCAGCGCGCCCTTGATCGCCGCGATGCCGCCGATCCGCTCCAGCGCGGAGCGCCGAACCAGCATGCAGCCGCCCGCCGCGCCCGCGACCTTGTGCGCGGGGTCGTTCACCTGGGCGAAGGGATAGAGCATCTGGAAGAAGAAGACGAAGGCCGGGATCATGAACTGCTCGGCCGTGCTGACGCAGCGCAGGCGCACCATCAGCGAGGCGAGATCGAGCGCGCCGGCCTCCGCCCGCGCCACCAGATGCGCGACGTTCCGCTCGCTATGCGCGATGTCGCCGTCCGTCAGCAAGATATAGCGCGCGCTGGCGTCCATCTCGGCCGCTTTCTCGACGCCCTGCGCCACCGCCCACATCTTGCCGGCCCATCCCGGCGGAGTCGGCGACCCGGTAACCACGCTGAGCCGCTCCGGGCGATGCGCCGCCAGCGCCGCGCGCATCGCCAGTTCCGCGGTGCCGTCCGAACTCTCGTCATCGACGACCACGACGCTGACGCCGCCACGATAATCCTGCGACAGCATGGAACCGACCGCGCGCCCGATTCCCTCCGCCTCATTCCGCGCTGGGATAACCACGACGACCCCGGGCCAGTCATGCGGCGCCGTCGGCAGCGGGGCCGTCTGGGTGCGCCAGAACCCGCCATGTCGCAGCCAGAGGCCCAGCCAAATCGCCAAGCTGACGAACCCGAGCAGCCAGGCGATCATTGCAGATACCCCGCTTCACGAAACCAGGTGACGGCGTCCGACAGCCCTTCGACCGCCGGCCTCGTCGTATAGGACAGCGCGCGCGCCGCCTTTGCCGAGGAGAAGAACATGCGCTTGCGCGCCATGCGTAGCGTGTCGCGGGTCAGCATCGGCTCGCGTCCGGTGAAGCGCGCCGCCAGCTCCGCCCCGATCGCCAGCGGATAGAGCGGTCCCACCGGCAGGCTGATCCGGGCCGGCCGGCGTCCGCTCATTCCGGCGATCGCCGCCTGCATGCGGGCCAGCGAGTAATCCTCGCCCCCCAGAATATAGCGTTCCCCGGGAACGCCTTTCGCGAAGGCCAGCAGATGCCCCGCCGCGCAATCGTCGACATGAACCAGATTAAGGCCCGTATCGACATAGGCCGGCATCTTGCCCGACGCCGCCATCACGATGGTGCGTCCGGTCGGCGTCGGCTTGATGTCGCGCGGCCCGATCGGGGTGGAGGGGTTGACGATCACGACCGGCAGGCCGGTGTCTTGCGCCGCCGCCTTCACCGCCTCCTCAGCCAGGAATTTGGAACGCTTGTAGGGCCCGATCATGTCGTGGACGGTGACTGGCGTGCTTTCGTCCGCCGGCTTGCCGCTCTTGTCGATTCCCAGCACCGCGACGCTGCTGGTATAGACGGCGCGCGCGACCCCGGCCGCAGCCGCGGCGCGGATCAGCGCGGCGCTGCCCTCCACGTTGGTGCGATACATGGCGGCCGGGTGGGGGACCCACAGGCGATAATCGGCGGCGACGTGAAACAGCGCCGTGGCGCCCTTCAACGCCTGGGGAAGGGTCTCGGGCGCATCCAGGTCGCCCACCGCGATCTCGACATCGATTCCGGCCAGATTGCGGCGGTCGCTGTTCGGCCGCGCTAGCGCGCGGACGCGGTGGCCTTGCGCGATCAGCGCGCGGGCGACCGCCGAGCCCAGAAAGCCGGTCGCTCCCGTGACCAAGATCGTTTCGGCCATTACTTCAACATCCCTCTGATAGCTGCCGCTTGGGCGCTATGCTTCCCTATAGTTAAGCAGTAAAAGACCGATCAGAACATAGGCGATTGGCCATACGATCCCTGGAATACGATTATCCGGCGGCGCCAGCCGCAATTCCAGCCATCTGGCCCAGGCCGACGCCACCGCCAGGATCGCGAGCGGGATATGGGTCAGCTCGATCAGGAACTGCTCCCGCACGTCCGAGATGTTGTGCGAATGCATCAGCAGCATGCCGCCGCCGATCGCGGTCAGGATAGGAAAGACAAGCGGCGCCCAGGGCCGGCCGACTCGACCCGTTCGGACGCCCCATTCGAACAGCCCGAACGATACGACCAGCAGCACGATCATGCGGTGTTGAAACACCTCCGCGTCCCGCAGGCTCTCGAAAAACCCGATATCGCCAAGCGGCCATGTCTCGGGATCGGACCTGACGAAGAGAAACGCCGCCAGCCCCAGAAAGGCCAAGGGCCAGTGCCGCGCCCATCTGGCCCTTCCCGTTTTCTCCAGCAGGGCCAGAAGCCCGATCGCGATAACGAAGATGCCGGCCCAGTGGTGGTTATACTCGGACCAGGCGATGTCGGCCGGCAGGCGCGGGGCCGGCAGGCCCTCGCCGGGCACGAAAGCGCGCGGATGCTGAGGCGCCGCCGAGTCCGAAGCCGCCTCGGCGTTTAGCTTATTCTGCAGCGCCGGGATGGCGAGCCCGTCATAATCCGGGCTGACCAGCCGGGGCGGCCACACAGGCGCCATGCGCGCCGCCGTGATCGACCACGGAACTTGATCGTAGGGCTGATCGATCGCGGGCGGCGAAGA
>CAJCJC010000296.1 GCA_903970575.1 Alphaproteobacteria bacterium | reverse complement strand
CCAAGGCGGGTCGATGGCAAAGCGGTATCCGCGCCGGCGCGAATACGCGTGACCTTCAAGCCGCAATGAGGACGCGTTCTATCGCCCGTAATATTCCAGATACCAGCGCACGAATTCGGCGACGCCGACACCGATGGGGGTTTGTGGGCGGGAGCCGATCAGCGCCTCGAGCAGCGCCGGCGATGCGCTGGTGCTGGGGACGTCACCCGGTTGCATCTCGAGATAATTGCGAGTGATGGGGATGCCCAGGGCCTGCTCGATCGTATCGATATAGTCGAGCAGGCCGACCGGCTGGCCGCCGCCGATATTGAGCACGCGATGCGGCGCGACGGGGCTGAGCGTATCGACCGGAGACACCGGCTGGCCCTCCACCGGCGGACAGGCGATGACCGAGACGATCGCATCCACCAGATCGTCGATATAGGTGAAATCCCGCTTCATCTGGCCATGGTTGTAGACGTCTATCGGGCGACCCTCGATCGTGTTCTTGACGAACTTGAACAACGCCATGTCCGGCCGCCCCCAGGGCCCGTACACCGTGAAGAAGCGGAACATCGTGATGGGGATTTTCCAGAGATGGGAATAGGCGTGCGCCATCTCCTCGCTCGCCTTTTTCGTGGCCGCGTAGAGCGTGAGCGGGTGATCGGCCTTGTCTGTCTCCCGAAACGGCATTTCCGTGTTGGCGCCATAGACCGAGCTTGTCGACGCCATCATGAGGTGCCGGACGGGATGGTGGCGGCAGGATTCGAGGATATTATGGCTGCCGACGATGTTGGACGAAATATAGGCCCTGGGGTTTTCCAGGCTGTAGCGCACGCCGGCCTGGGCCGCCAGGTGAACGATAATCTCCGGCGCGAACGCGGCGACCAACGAATCCAGGCCCGCCGAGTCCTCAAGCGCCAGCCGATGATTGCTGAAGCCGGGCTGGGCCAGCAATATCTCCTCGCGACGCTCCTTCAGCGCGACATCGTAATAGGGCGTCATGCTGTCGACCCCGGCCACCGCGTGCCCCGCCGCCAGCAGGCGCCGGGCGAGATGAAAACCGATGAAGCCGGCGGTGCCGGTGACCAGAACGCGCATGCAAACCTCTTGGAGCCCGATCGCGCCGCGAGACGGGGAACGATTCTATAGATAATGGCGCCGCAGGGACGGGGATAACAGCACATGATATATCGTGGTCGGTTGGCGCATGGCCACCTCATGCGAGCGGTCTGACCGCACGCGGGCCGAGGGTGATTTGGAGATGTTTCGTAGGGTCAGTGGGGCAAAGTGTCCCCGGAATTATGGCATTTAGACTGGAGGCCAAGATTATTTTTATCGTCAGAATTCTAGGCTTCATGTTATTCACTTTCTGCTTAGTTCAAGCTTCCGCCGTAGCCGGGGACGAAAACCTGCCCTACAAGCCGGGTCGGATCTTTCGGGACTGTCCCGAGTGCCCGGAGATGGTAGTAGTTCCGCCTGGCAAATTCCTGATGGGTTTATCAGATGAAGAAGCCGACCGCGACCGGAAACAACAAAGTCTCCTGTTTCGAATATTGCTCGGCCGAAAGTCCGAAGTACAGCCACAGCACTCTGTCGATATATCGTACACCTTTGCTATCAGTAAGTTTCTGACAACAAGGGCTGACTTTGAGATATTCGTCAACGAGACCGGGTTTGTGTCCAAAGATCCCTGCGTAATCCGAGTAGGCTCTAGATATATAGCATCAGACACGGCTGATTGGCGGCAACCTGGCTTCGATCAATCGAGCCGTGATCCGGTCATTTGTGTAAGCTGGTCTGACGCCAACGCGTATATCGCTTGGCTGAACAAGAAATCGCAATCTGCTGGCAAGGAGGGGCAGACTGCCCTGTACCGATTGCCGACTGAGGCGGAGTGGGAATATGCCGCGCGCGCAGGCACGACCACGACGCGGTACTGGGGAAATGCAATCGGCAAAGATTTGGCGGTGTGCGCACATTGTGGCAGCCCCTGGGACAATCAACAGCCGGCGCCGGTGGGCCTCTATGGCCATAATCAGTTCGGGCTCTACGACATGCTCGGAAATGTCTGGGAATGGACCGAGGACTGTTGGAATAGCAACTACGCGGGAGCACCGACAGACGGCTCGGCCTGGCTTGAAGGTAACTGTAGTCAGCGTGTCATGCGCGGCGGCTCGTGGCTTTCCGACCCAGAGGCGTCGAGTTCGACAAATCGCTCTAAAGACAACGCGGAACAAGGATCTACTTCCACGGGCTTTCGGGTCGCAAGGACACTCATTTACACAAAAAGAGAATAGCAAGGTCCCGCCCCTCCGATCCGAAACTCTACTGGAGAGTTCAGGTGACACTCAGGGACACAATACCTAATACTGCGCACCTAATACTCTGGAGTGAACCCCTAGAGTGAGACAGAGAAAATAAGGGACAGTTCTTCTTTTCGCGCCGGGCTGACACGGTAACGATCGCGGTCGAGAAACCGGAAGGTGACGGCCTTGGCTACGGTGACCGTACGGCGATGTGACGAGGGCGGCCGGGCCTGGCTCACCCTTTTCAACCGCCCGCCTTCGCACGCGAACACATTGCATTTCAATAGATTTCAATGAGTTGCCAATGTGTTTCACGTGAAACACCATGCGGAACATAGAAGGATCGTCTATAACAGGGCGCGGATTCACCGACGCCCTGCTCGATTGGCCCACGGCCGGTTCTTCCGGCCGGGATTCGGCGGTGGACAAACGCCATCCGGCAAAGCGGTGAAAACGCAATCTGAAGGATGTTGCAATGTCAGACTGGCGCACGCTCGATACCGCAAGCCAAGACTTGCTGCATAATCTTCAATCGGCGTCGTTCGAATATTTTTTGGACTACGCCAATCCGAAAAATGGCCTGATCGCCGATAAGACGACGCCGGATTCGCCTTGCAGCATCGCGGCCGTCGGCATGGCGCTGACCGCCTATCCGATCGCCGTCGAGCGGGGGTTTCTGTCGCGCACGGAAGCTGTGGCGCGCGTCCTGCGGACTCTCGCCTTCCTTGCCGATGGCGAACAAAGCCAATCGCCAAACGCGAGCGGCTATCGCGGCTTCTTCTACCATTTTCTCGATATGAATTCCGGCCGCCGCGCCTGGAATTGCGAGCTGTCGAGCCTGGACACCGCCATTCTGATGGCCGGAATCCTGACCGCCCGGGAATATTTCAAAGGCGAATCTTCAGAGGAAGCCGGAATCCGAAGCCGCGCCGAAAGCCTCTATCTCCGCGTCGACTGGAACTGGATGCGCGCGGATAATGACGCCATCTGCCTGGGCTGGACTCCGGAACGGGGATTCAAGCGCTGGCACTACAAAGGCTATAGCGAGGCGCTGATCCTCTATCTTCTGGCCCTGGGGTCACCCAGCTTTCCGGTTCCGCCCTCTAGCTACGATGCATGGTTGTCCACGTATCGGTGGCGACGCATATACGGCGTCGACTACCTGCACGCGGGGCCTCTCTTTATCCACCAGCTGTCGCATATCTGGGTCGATTTCCGGGGCATTAGAGACAGATTCATGCGGGCGCGGGAGTGCGATTATTTCGAAAACAGCCGCCGCGCCACACTGGTCCAGCAAGCGTACGCCATCCGAAACCCGCGGGGATTGGCGGGCTATGGCGAATTTTGCTGGGGCATCACCGCTTGCGACGGCCCAGGGCGGGCCGCGCGAACCCAAAACGGCAGGCGCCGAATGTTCTTCGATTATACAGCCAGGGGCGCGCCATACGGCCCCGACGATGGCACGATCGCACCCTGGGCGGCGGCGGCTTCACTGCCCTTCGCGCCAGAGATCGTTCTGCCGACGCTGGCCCATTTCGATCACATGGGGACCTGCAATGCTACCTTCACGGACGACCCGTCCTTGGAAAAGGCTGGCAGCACGCCACAAAAATCAGGCTGGACGTCGCCTCATCGTTTCGGCATTCATGAGGGCCCGACCGTCATGATGATCGAAAATTACCGCAGCGGCCTTATATGGTCATCGATGCGCGATTGCGCGATCATGAACGAGGGGTTGCTTAGGGCTGATTTTCACGCTGCATAGGCGCCACGCGTATGGACGAACCGAAGAACCGAGCTATAAGGCGTGCCATTCTTACGCTATGACAGGTTCATTGTTTCCATTGCCGCCGCCCATCGCCATTGAAGGCATCGCATTACCGAAGGATTCTCCATGAAGCGCGCGTTAGTCACCGGCGTTACCGGCCAGGATGGCGCCTATCTCTCGCAACTCCTGCTTGGCAAGGGATATGAGGTTTTCGGCATGCTGCGCCGGTCCTCATCGGGGGATGTCATCGATGAGCGATTGCGCTGGCTCGGCATCGCGGGACAGGTCACGATGGTGGATGGCAATCTGCTCGATCTGTCATCGCTCCTGCGCATCGTGCAGGAGGTGCGGCCAGACGAGGTCTATAATCTGGCAGCCCAGAGCTTTGTGAAGAGCAGCTGGAATCAGCCGTTGCTGACCGGCCAGGTGACCGCGCTGGGCGCCGGGAATATGCTGGAGGCCGTTAGACTGACTGCGCCGAATGCCCGCTTTTACCAGGCCAGCAGCTCGGAGATGTATGGTCTGATTCAGGAGCCGATACAGAGCGAGAAGACGCCGTTCTATCCTCGGTCCCCCTATGCAGTCGCCAAGCTTTACGCCCACTGGATGACGATCAATTATCGTGAAAGTTTTGGGCTGCACGCCAGCTCGGGCATTTTGTTCAATCATGAAAGCCCGCTGCGCGGCATTGAATTCGTGACCCGCAAGGTCACCGACGCTGTCGCCCGCATCAAGCTTGGTCTGGCGAGCGAACTGAAGCTTGGCAATATCGACGCCAAGCGCGACTGGGGACATGCGCGGGATTACGTCCATGCCATGTGGCTGATGTTGCAGCAGGATAAGCCGGACGATTACGTGGTGGCGACAGGGCGGACCACGTCCGTCCGCGATATGTGCCGAATTGCCTTCGACCATGTTGGATTGAACTATGAGGAATTCGTGAAGGTGGACGCCGCTTATCTTCGCCCGGCGGAAGTTGACATCTTGTTGGGCGATTCCACCAAGGCGCGCACGACACTTGGCTGGGATCCCGCGACCAGCCTTGAAGACTTGATCCGCGAGATGGTCGACGCGGATCTGGCCCGCCACCGCAAGCGGGCGCGGTAGTAATACCAACATGGCTGATCCGGAAAGAATCTTGCTGACAGGGGCATCCGGTTTCGTTGGTCATCATCTGATCCCAGCCCTTCGGATAGCGTTTCCCAAGTCGCGACTGATCGCGGCCTCGGAAAGCGGCGAAGTCGCCATAGCCGATGAGACGTTGCCGCTCGACCTTCTCGATCGGAATTCGATTGAGTGCTGCGTTTCCAGTGCGCGACCGGACCGCATTATTCATTTAGCCGCGCGCGCCTCAGTGTCAGGAGCCTTCGTCGATCCATGGCAAACATGGCAAATTAACGTCGATGGTACGTTGCGGCTGGCGCATACCGTCGGACGCGTGGCGCCTAACGCATTGTTCATATTCATATCCTCAGCCGAAATTTATGGCCTGACCTTCCAGCATGGCGCCACGCTCGATGAAGATGCGACGCTGGCGCCGGCGAATCCCTATGCCGCCTCCAAGGCGGCCGCCGATATCGCGCTGGGCGAAATGGCTTTGCGTGGGCTCAAGCTACTTCGGCTCAGACCGGTCAACCACACCGGTCCAGGACAATCGGACATGTTCGTGGCGCCTGCCTTCGCGCGGCAAATCGCACGAATCGAAGCGGGGTTGCAGGAACCGGTGTTGCGAGTCGGCGCGCTGGACCGTTGGCGAGATTTTCTGGATGTCCACGATGTCTGCGCCGCCTATGTCGCGGCTTTATCGGGCGGGTTGATTACGCCGCAGGGTGAGGCGATCAATATCGCTTCCGGCCAGCCCAGACGTATCGGCGATATATTGAACGCCATGATCGCTTATGCCGGGATTACGGTTACGATCGAGAGCGAGCCGCGCCGCATGCGATCAACAGATGTTTTAACCGCTTCCTGCAACGCCAGCCGCGCCGCCAAATTGCTTGGATGGGAACCCCGGGTGCCATGGGAGACGACGCTACAAAGCGTATTGGACGACTGGCGAGAGCGCATTGCAATGAAAAGCGACAGTTAGAGCAAAAGCTGGTGGCTTTGTATCAAGCCGAAAACGATCTCGTCAGACCGCGCCAAACCTTGTAACCATTCTGGTCGTGGCGCGAGCCGAAAGACGAATAGCGGATTAGGGAAGAAAACATGGGAACGCTCGGCGGGGGAGTTTTGGATGGAAAGGTCGCGCTCATCACCGGCGCGGGTCAGGGCGTAGGTCAGGGCATCGCCTTTGCATTCGCCAAGGAGGGCGCGCGCATCGCCGCCATCGGGCGCACCGAATCCAAGTTGCTTGACACTGTAAAACAGATCGAAGGTTTCGGTGGGCAAGCAATATCGATCGTCGCGGACGTAAACGATCCTGACGCTATCCAGGCATCGATCGACGCGACGCTGTCGGCGTTCGGACGCATCGATATTCTGGTCAACAATGCCTATGGAATTGCCCTCGGACCGCTGCTGTCCCTAACCGACGCGGATTTCGAGCGCTGCATGTCAGGCAGTCCGCTCGCCACTTTTCGCTATATGAAGGCTTGCTATCCGCATTTGAAAGCGGCGGGCGACGGGGTGATCCTCAATCTCAGCACCTCGGCGACTCGCCGTTGGGATGCAGCCAATTATGGCTTCTACGCCGCCTCGAAACGCGCGGTCGAAGCCTTGAGCCGCGCCGCCGCATCGGAATGGGGCGCTGACGGAATCCGCGTCAACACGATCGCGCCGCATGCGCTGTCCCCTGGCCTGAAAGGATGGATCGAGGCCAACCCAGTGGAAGCCAAGGCCTTCTTCAAGACCATCCCCCTGGGTCGCGTCGGCGATTGCGAGAACGACATCGGCGCCGCCGCCCTTTTCCTCGCCAGCCCCGCCGCGCGTTATGTCACCGGCGTGGTGTTGCCGCTCGACGGCGGACAGGCGTTTTTCGGATAGCGGCCTGATCGCCGCGTCCGCCGCCAGCCTCTTACCGAAAATCCCGCGATGCCGGCACAACCCGTCGCCGGGCTCCCATATGGCGCTCCGTGGGACCGGATTTAGCCTCGTCGGCGCGTGAGAGCATATTGTCGTAGGCTCCCGGCGGATCGCCCATGGCATGCAGATAGCCGCTAAGGTCGGTCAGGCGGTCAGCCACCACATGAATGACATGGCCGCTCTCGTCGCGCTGAACCAGGCCGCGCGCCGCCAGCAATTGGCTGCCCAGCAGCACGCGTCGGAACCGCTGAAACACGCGAGGCCAGACGACGATATTGGCGACTCCCGTCTCATCCTCCAGCGTCATGAAGATGA
>CAJCJC010000295.1 GCA_903970575.1 Alphaproteobacteria bacterium | reverse complement strand
TTGTGCGAGGACTATCGATGAGCAGCGCGGAAACAAATCTTGGCCCAAAGTTAAAGCCGGCCCAGTCTGGCTGGAGCGAGCTGTGGCTGAAGGAAGATTGGTGGGCGATCTGGATCGGCCTTGGGATCGTCATTATCGCCTATGCACTTTTCGCAAATGGCGATAGCCTCAAATGGATCGCGGTCACGCCCGCCAAATGGTCCAACGTCGAGCAGCTCGGCGCGCATTTCTCCGCGAATATTCCGCGCTATCTGACGCAATTCGCGCTCTGGCTGGCGATTTTTACCGGCGCGACCACCTCGCTGGGACATAGTCCACGCCGGTTCATTCCGGCTTTTGTCTTCCTCTATGCATTGTCGATTGCGATCTTCGCGCTAGGGCAGTGGGATCAAGCGAACAAGTATAATTTGGAGCCGCCGCTCGTTGCGCTGGTACTGGGGCTGGCGATCTCGAATCTGGCGGGCTTACCGCGCTGGCTCGATACCGGGTTCAGGGTAGAATTCTATATCAAGATCGGCATCGTGCTGTTGGGCGCGACCTTGCCGTTCACCCTAATCGCATGGGCGGGGCCGGTTGCGATCCTTCAGGCGTCGATAGTTTCAATCATTACATTTCTTGTGATCTTTTGGGCCGGGCGGGCGTTGGGGCTGGACAAGCGCCTTTGCGCGACGCTGGGCGTGGGGGGCGCGGTGTGCGGCGTGTCGGCGGCCATCGCCATTTCCGGCGCGGTCGGCGGAAAAAAGGAAGACGCCCCGATCACCATCACCACCGTGATCCTGTGGGCTATCGTTATGATCTTCGTGCTGCCCCTTGTTTCGCGCGCCCTGGGACTGCCAACCGGGATCGCGGGAGCGTGGATCGGCACTTCGGAATTCGCCGACGCGGCGGGTTTGGCGGCCGCGCAATCATATGGCGGCCTCGCAGGAACGCCGGGCATCGCCGGAACCAGCGATCAGGCCGTGTTCGCGTTCACCCTCATGAAAGTGGTAGGCCGCGACGTGTGGATCGGCATCTGGGCCTTCGTCCTAGCTATTATCGCCACCACGCGATGGGAAGCCAACGCGACGGGCCAGAAGCCTGACGCCGCGCAAATCTGGCAGCGTTTCCCCAAATTCGTGATCGGGTTCATACTGGCGTCAGCACTGATCACCTTTGCGACAACGACCTATAGCCTGGCCGATTATAACAAGGTGGTGACGCCGGCGCTGGTCGGGCCGATTAAGGATCTACGCACCTGGGCGTTCATTTTCTGCTTCCTGTCGATCGGGCTGACCACACGATTCCGGGAACTGGCGCGCGCGGGCAGCAAGCCGTTCATCGCTTTCAGCGCGGGAGTCGTGGTGAACGTCGCGCTCGGCTTCGTGCTGTCCGTCTATGTGTTCGGCGATCACTGGCGGAATTTGACCCGCTAATGGACGTAGCCACCTGCGGATCGTGCGTGTATTTCCGGAATGATCCCGCTTATCTCGAGTTGGCCTTCAAGGGTTTTTCAAGCTTCGGTTCCGGCTGGGCCTCCGTGCGCCGCGATGACGGTTTATGCCTGCGGCACGACCGGTATCTAGGCGCGCGGGCAAGCTGCCCCGATTTCACGCCGCGCCCCGCATTCGCGCCTGCTTCTACGGCAGGAGCACGATCGAACCGGTGACCGCGCGGCTTTCCAGCGCACGATGGGCTTCGGCTGCTTCTGCTAGTGGAAAGGTGCGGGCGATGGTCGGCTTTACGTCACCGCGATGGATGACGTCGAACAAAGCGGCCGCCGATTCCATAAGCTCCCGGCGCTCGGAAACGTAATCCGCCAATTTGGGACGTGTAAGGAAGAGCGAGCCGAGGTCGCTCAGCCGCAAGACGCTCAAGGGCGCCGCCGCACCTGATGCGTTGCCGAAGGACACCATAAGGCCGCGAGTCTTGAGCGATTCCAGCGAGGCATCGAACGTATCCTTACCGATGCCGTCATAGACGACATCGACGCCGACGCCGTCGGTAAAGTCTCGCACGGCGGCTTGCCAGTTGGGTTCGCTGGTAACCACCACGTGCTCCGCGCCGTTCGCCTCGGCGACGGCGACTTTAGCGGCCCCGCCGACCGAACCGATCACATGGGCGCCAAGCGCCTTGGCCCATTGGCACATGATGCCGCCAGTCGCGCCGGCCGCCGCATGGATCAAAATCCACTCGCCCTTTTGCACTTTGTGGGTCCTGCGGAGAAGATATTCGGCGGTGAGCCCCTTGAGCAGCGACGAGGCCGCGACCTGGTCTTCGATCCAGCCGGGCAAAGGTATGAGACGATCCGCCTGATACACGCGACGTTCGGCATAAGCGCCCGGCGGGCCGCCCGCATAGGCGACGCGGTCGCCCTCATTGAAGAGCGTGACTTCGTCGCCGACAGCCTCAACCACGGCCGCCGCCTCTCCGCCGAGGCCGAACGGCAGCGCCTGCTTGTAGAGTCCGGTCCGGTGATAGATATCCATGAAATTGACGCCAATGGCGGTCTGACGCAGTAAAACCTCGCCCCGCCCTGGCGGCGGCGTCTCCACCTGCTCAAGACGCATGACCTCAGGGCCGCCGGTCGTATGGATCCGGATTGCATTGCTCAACATCGGTCAAACCTTCAGATAGTCTTCAAAGAAATCTTGGGTGCGGGTATCGGCCAAGGCCGCGGCCGCTTCGTCGTAGTGCTCGCCCCCCTTGCGGGCGAAGGCGTGATCGACGCCGGGATAGACATAAACAAGGGCGTGGGTGATCGGCTTCAGCCCCACCTCGATCTGGCGAATGGCCTCGGCCGAGGAGAACTTGTCCTGTTCGGCGATATGCAGCATCAAGGGCTTCGTGATGGCTCCGACCTCGCCCAGGCTGCCCTCGATCCCCACGCCGTAATAACCGACCGTGACGTCTACGTCCGAGCGGGTGGCCATAAGAAAAGCGAGCTTGCCGCCAAGGCAATAACCAACCGTCCCAACCTTGCCATTCACTCGCTTGTATCCGCGCAGCCACGAGAGCGTGGCGATCAAATCCTCGACGCCCTTCGTCTCGCTAAAGGCCTGAAAGAATTGCATCGCCCGATCCCATCCCTCCTTGGTTTCGGAATCGAGCTGGACGCCTGGCTCCTGCCGCCAGAACAGATCGGGCGCAACCGCGATGTAGCCGTCGGCCGCATAGGCGTCGCAGATAGCGCGAACGTTGCCATTGACGCCGAAAATCTCCTGAATGACCACCATGCCCGGCGCATGCTCGGAATTGGCCGGCTCCGCGAGATATGCAGCGAATTGTCCCGCATCGGCAGCATCGATCAAGATGTCGGGCATGGCTTCGGCTCCAGCATAAGGATGTGTCTCGGGGTGTTAACCCCGCCGAACCATACTGGTTCAAGCCAAGGGAGTCATCGCGGGAATTCAGCGCTTGTAAGCGGAGGAGCGGCGCCGCGCCAAACCTCTTGGCGACCTATTTAATTGGCCGGCCCGAGGCTCGAATCCGGTTCTGGCGTGTTAAAGCATATCCGGGTGCGCGATAGGGAGTTTTCAATGCCACGGCGGTCGATAGCGCCACTTAGGGACGATGCGGGGAGGGGCGGCTCGGCGATCGAAACGCTCGTGATCCTGTCGGTCGTGGTGGCCGGGCTCTATCTTGGCCGTGCGATCGCGATCCCGATCGCGATCGCGGTCCTGATCAG
>CAJCJC010000294.1 GCA_903970575.1 Alphaproteobacteria bacterium | reverse complement strand
ATATCGTCATATCGAATAACTGTCGCACGGATCGAGTGAGCAAAAAGGTGGTTACGTGCGACTTTAATTGCTCGATAGCACTCACTCTCGCGAATTTGCTTAAGCTGCTGAGTGCAGATTTTCTTAGTTTCTGGGTCAGTAATGCCATCTATGAGACGCTCAATCGTCAGCTTGGAGCCCTTGTTGGACCGATCGAGAATGTTATCGAGCCCTAATATGACTGCGGCCTTCGAAAGACTTGCGACGAGCTGGAAGAATTTCGCCGTGGAAGGTTTCATAATCCATGCCTTCCGTAAATTTCCGAGCGAGGACAATCTGATAGTGAATGTCTTCAAGCCAGCGCCGTACCGCGGCAGCGTCAAAAGGCATAAAGGGCGTCGGCAACCGCCGCAGGGGCGGCATAGGGTTTCAAGGCTTCTCGATCAATAACATCGACCTCGCCTTCAAACAGGCTGGCGATGTACTCTTTCAGGCCGGCGTAGCCCCAGACGCCGATATGCGCCTCGGGATCGATCTCAACCATGATGTCGGTGTCGCTCTTGGGCCCGTCATCGCCACGCGCGCGGGAACCGAACAGCGCAGCATGGGCGACGCCGCGCGCGCGCAAGCTGGCCTCGTTCTCGCGAAGGCGAGCCAGGATTTCGTGTCTATTCATGCGTTTATTGTACCTGAGGCGGATATATTTGTCAGCACGGACGGATCGTTCAGAATCCTAGGCAAGCGTTACGGGAAAGTCCATGTTCGACATTCGGGTCGATGATCTTTCAGGAGCGGCCACGCGGGAGTTGCTTGCTTTGCATCTCGCGGGCATGCACGCCAGCTCTCCGCCTGGCCATGTTTTCGCGCTTGATCTTTCGGGGCTTCAGGCGCCGGAGATTACGGTTTGGACGGTTTGGCACGGTGAAGACATCGCGGCCATTGGGGCGTTGAAGGAGCACGGGAATGGGCTTGGCGAGCTGAAATCGATGAGAACCCATCCGCGTTATCTGCGTCGAGGCGCGGCGGCGCTGTTGCTCGATCATATGATCGCCGAGGCGAGGCGACGCGGCTTGCAGACGCTTAGTCTCGAAACGGGGCGCGGGCCGGCTTTCGAACCGGCGCTGGCCTTGTATCGCACACGCGGGTTCGTTCAGGGCGATTCCTTCGCCGATTACACGCCAAGCGCGTTCAGTCAGTTTTTTCATTTGCGGCTTTAGAGGGACATGAAACGCCTTAGTCGCGGTCCCAGCCTTCGTTTTGGAGGATCAATGTCTGGAGGGCGACCGCGTTCGCGCCGGCGTCAAGATCGGGCATTGCCTGGAATTGCGAGACCCAGCAGCGATGGACGGCATAGGCGAGTATTTTCTGACCGGCCGCGTTATAAAGTTCGATGATAATGTCCTTGCGGAAGTCGTCCAGCGCGACGTTAGGGGCAGCGCCGGAGGCGTTAGAGTAATCCCAAACCTTGTTGGCCCATTGTTCGAACGCCGTGTCGTATGTGACGCCCCGTTCGAGCACGATGGGGGCGTAGGTCGACTGACCGGATGAAACGCGGGGCGCGCCGCCGATGGGATGTTCCGCAATTTGGGTGGCGCGGGTCAGCGCGCTCATCTTGCTGATTCCGGCGACGTAATCGCCGTTCCATTTCAGCTTGAAACGGTAATTCCTATAGGGGTCCCAGGGGGCGGCATTGGCGCTGAATTGCGGTGCTGGCATTAGGTTGCTCTCTTGGCTCGGTCTTCAGGGTCTTGAATCCACGCGGGGATGTCCCGCCGCGCATGGAGCAGCCGCCATATGTCGATGCGATCCTCGCGGTCTATATAGGATATGAGATACGGATATCTCTTTAAGAGCAGGCTGCGCAGACCTGGGAGATTCAATTCATGGGCATATCGCGGAGGGCCCTGCGCCGGACGCCGGGCACTAGCGCGAAAGGCGCCTTCCAACGCATCGACAAAGGCCAGGGCAACTAGTTCGCCAGCTTCGCGCGCGTAGTAATCGATCGCGTCTTGGATGTCCTGGCGAGCACGTTCCCGCGGAATGACCGACTTGGCGTTCACGCCGTGTTGGAACGGCGCGCACGCTGGCGCAGACTGTCAAAATACGCGGCGTCGGCTGGCGCGCCGGCCGGAGACTCCGCGCCCTCAAGCAAAAGGCCGCGCAGGCGCTGTCTATCCTGATCCTTGCGGATCAGCTCGCGGACATACTCGCTGCTTGTGCCGAAGCCGCGATGGGCGACCTGTTCATCGACGAAAGACTTGAGCGTGTCGGGAAGGGAGATATTCATCGTGGTCATGGTGAAAGCGTAGGCATTTTGGCAAGAATTGGCAAGAGTCCTGCCCGGTGTCGTTGACAAGCTTTATTTCGGCGCCGTAGAGGCAAGCCAACGGTCAAATCGGCGGCTAAGGCACGGCGAGGGCGACGACAAGACATGGGCTGTCGACGGCGGTGGCGACGGTCACCGTGCGGCGATTTGGCAGGCGGCTTGGTGAAATGGCCGCCGCACCGCCCTGGCGCCACCCTGCCCTTGCAAGCGAATCTCTTGCATTTCAATAGGTTGCCATGGTGTTTCACGTGAAACACTTTGGCAACTAAAAGCGAAACGACCTTAAGCCGGGTAAATTATCTCCGCCCTGCCCTATTGGGCCACCGCCTGATCGTTTTCGGTCCGGTTCCACCAGCCGCCGCCGAGCGCCTGGAACAGGGCCGC
>CAJCJC010000293.1 GCA_903970575.1 Alphaproteobacteria bacterium | reverse complement strand
GCCGGCGACGATGCAGTTGCGATAGGTGTTGTCGGGATTGTCGCTGCCGATTTTGATCGTCTCATGCGACAGGGCGTAGAACACGGGAAAATCCGGATCGGCGAACTCGACCATCCGTTCCAGCGCCGCGCGGGTCAGGCGAGAGAGATAACGCCAACCCTCCGCGCGATCGATCTCCGTCGCCGGCGTTTCCGGCCGAAGAACGACCTGTCCGGCCGCCTTCAGCCCCTCGCAGAAATCGTCCCAGCTATCGCCGGACAGAACGCGTGAACTGGCGGTCGGCATGCCTCGGCCCCCTTATGATATGGGCGCGTTAAAGATCGTCCGGTGTTAGACCGGTTTGCTTTGCGATACGTGCAAGCATGCGAGGACCGATTTCTTCGCGATCATGGAACGCAAATACAAAATCGGGCCACCCATCCCGCGTCATCACTTTATGCGACCCGCGTTCGCGTTTGACTGTCCAGCCTATATGCATAAGGACGGCCAGAACGCGAGACGCCTTGGCCGATCCCCATTGGATCATGCGGCTGAAAAGAAAGAAGCGAGTTCAGGCACGGTTTCACCATGCTCAACCCGGTCCGCCAGCGTCCGCAGCGCCAATGCTTCGGCTTTCGCAACAGCTTCATTGCGGGTGCTCCCATACGTCATGACACCGGGAAGCTCCGCGATCTCCGCGATCCAGCGTCCGTCAAGCTCGCGCTCGGTTTCCACAGTGAGCATGCATTAAAATCCAGCAGGTTATACTATTTCGACTTGTGCGAGCTTCGCGGGCCGCAAACTTACTTGCCGTCCTCTCTGCCGTCATTGCGAGAGCAGCGAAGCAATCCATGCCCCGGCGCGCGGGACTCCCGAATTGCTTCGTAGGTATGCTCCTCGCAATGACAAATTGAGATAATTCTTCAGCCAATTATGTTTTCTATAATCGTACTGCATCATAATGAAAACTGCTACAGACACATGGATTTCGCCCGCGAAAGGAATTTATCTTGCCGAGATTTGCGCCATGGCTCTGGGCGATTCTCGCGCTGAACGGGTGCGCCAGACCGCCCGAGACGCCACCCTGGTGCATGGCGGATGTTCAATCCGCGACGGAGAAAAAGCTCTCCTATATCAGCGCCGATATGACGGATATGCGTTGGTTGGAGTCCTGCGTCCGCCGTTATGACCGCTTCGCCTCCGAACATCCTGGAACCCGTGTCGTCCGGCGCTTCAAAGGCGCGCTGGACGCGTCTTCGGGCGTGGAGCGGGATGCTTCCAGGAGCCAGTCGTTACGTGAGATGGCGCTGAACGCGGATAAAGGCGCCAATCTGATCGATTACGCCGAAATTCCAAGGGCGCCCCGTGACGACAAGTTGGCGTCTGTCTCTATCGCTTTCGCAACTCAATAAGTTCGACGACTGGCCTTCTTCAAATCGCCTCGCCGCGTCCCAGCCGCGACAGAGCGCCGGCCGCGCCCATCGCGCGGCGCATGAAAAAGCGGCGGAGCGGGGGAACGCGGTTGACGGCCCCCAGCCCGGCGCGCCGCGCGAGGCGGATCGGCGCGATGTCGTTCGAGAACAGCCGGTCCAGGATGTCTGTCGTCGCGCTGAACGCGATATTGTCGACCCGCCTTTCGCGCTCATAGCGGGCCAGCAGCATGGGGTCGCCCAGGTCCAGCCCGGCGCGCCTGCGGCCGATCAGCAATTCGGCCAGCAAGGCGATGTCGCGCATGCCCAGATTCAGGCCCTGGCCCGCGATCGGGTGGATCACATGGGCGGCGTCCGCGATCAGCGCCACGCGTGGCGCGACATAGCGCTTGGCGTGCCGGAGTTGCAGGGGATAGCTGAAGCGCGGACCGATTTCCCAGACGCGGCCCATCCAATCGCCCGTGCGGCGTTGCAGTTCGGCGTCGAACGCATCGCCTGTCAGCTTCAGGTAAAGCGGCGCGTTCTCCAGCGTCTCGGTCCATACGATCGAGCTGCGATGAACGCCGTCCGCCGTATCGATCATCGGCAGGCTGGCGAACGGGCCGGCTGGTAGGAAGTTCTCGACCGCGACATTCCCATGCGGCCGTTCGTGTCCCATGATCGTGACGATCGCCTGCTGCTTGTATGTCCAGCCAACCGTCTCGATGCCCGCGGCTTGCCGGATAAAACTGTCGCGACCATCAGCGCCAACCACCAGATCGGACGAGACTACGCGGCCATCGGCGAGGGTGACTTGGGCTACGGCGCCGGCGGACTCAAGCGCCGACACGGTGGCGGGCGCGATCTGGGTGACGCTGTCCAGTTCGGCGATACGGGCGTGCAGCGCGCGGCGGATCAGCTTGTTCTCGACGATAGAGCCCAGCGGATCGTCCCCCACCTCGCGCGAATCGAAATGCAGGAACAAGGGCGAGGCGGAATCGGCGACGCGGATATCGGCGATGGGGCAGGCATGCCCCGCCAGCGGCGCCCATAGACCCGCGCCCTCCAGCACCCGGCGGGAGCCGAAGGTGATCGCGGTGGTGCGCCCGTCATATCCGGGCGCTTCCAGCGCCGAGGGCGCCAACCTTTCGATCAGCGCGACTTTCAAACCCGCGCCGCCCAATATCGCCGCCAGCGTCGTTCCGGCGATGCCGCCGCCGACGACCGTAACGTCGTATCGCTCCATCATGCTCGCTCGCTCGCTGCTATCGCCCGCCAGCCAATGTCATGTCGACAAAAACCGCCCGGCCAATCGATCTTGTCGATGGCGCGATAGGCGCGCCCCCGCGCCGTCGCGATATCGCCGCCCGTAGCGATGATATTGAGCACCCGGCCACCGGCGGCAAGGACGCGGCCTGTGTCATCGCGCCTTGTACCCGCATGAAGGATCGTGACGTGCCCGCCTTGGCTGGCCTCGCCCAGCCCCTTGATCTCGCTTCCGGTTTCCGGCGCGCCGGGATAACCCTTGGCGCACATGACGACGGCTATCGCGGCGATGTCGCGCCATAGAGGCGCAGGCTGATCGGCGAGCAGGCCACGCGCGGTCGCCAGCAACAGGGGAACCGGGTCGCTTTCCAGCCGCGCCATCAACACCTGGCATTCCGGGTCGCCGAAGCGGACATTGATCTCGATCAGCCTGGGCGTCGGGCCATCGGGCCCGCTGGCGATCATCAGCCCCGCGAAGAGGACGCCGCGATAGGGTTTTCCTTCCGCCGCCATCGCGCGCGCCAGGGGCCTGACGATGCGGTCCAGGATGCGCCCCTCTAGTTCCTGTGTGATGATCGGGGTCGGGCTATAGGCCCCCATGCCGCCGGTGTTGGGGCCGGTATCGCCGTCGCCAACCGCTTTGTGGTCTTGCGCCGCTCCCAAGGGAACGACGGTCTCGCCGTCGACCAGGGCGAAATAGCTAGCCTCCTCGCCCTCCATGAATTCCTCGATCACGATTTCTCGGCCGGCCACGCCGAAACGGTCACCGAGGAGGGCGTCGTCGATCGCCGTTTCGGCTTCCGCGACTGTCCGTGCAATGGTCACGCCCTTGCCGGCCGCCAGCCCATCGGCCTTCACAACGATGGGAAGGCCTTGCGCCGCCACGTATCGTTTGGCCGCCGCGGCGTCGGTAAACCGCGCATAGGCGGCTGTCGGGATTCCATGGCGTGCGGCCATATCCTTCATGAAGGCTTTCGAGCCCTCGAGCGCCGATGCCGCGGCGCTGGGGCCGAAGGCGAGGATGCCGCGCGCGGCGAGCCGATCCGCCAGCCCGGCCACCAGCGGCCCCTCCGGACCCACGATCACGAAGTCGATTTCGTTCGCGGCGGAGAAGCCGACCAGCCCCTCGATATCGTCGGATGAAATCGGCGCGCATTCCGCGATTTCGGCGATTCCCGGGTTGCCTGGCGCGGCGAACAGCTTTCGGGTCAGGGACGATTCCGCGACGCGCTTCGCCAGCGCGTGCTCCCGCCCGCCGCCGCCGACGAGAAGAATG
>CAJCJC010000292.1 GCA_903970575.1 Alphaproteobacteria bacterium | reverse complement strand
TGCCCCGCTTCGGGAGATCACGCGTCGATCTTGGCGTAGTTCTGCGTCTCCACGCGGCTGAATTCCTTGTAGACCATCTTGCCCTTGCGTTCCGTCAGCGTGTGGCGGGCTTCGGCGCCGGTCAATTTGGATACATTCCCGCGCTCGGAATCCCAGATCACAGGGAAAAATTCGTCCGAGGGGGGCGATCCTTCGGCGAATTCCCCGGCGTAGGGCGCGCTGCCCGGCTGGATGGGCGCGGCGCGCCAGCGCGCATCCTCCCCCAGCCATCGCGTGGAAAGCGCGACTCGAAAGCCGGCCTCCCGCATCGGTATGGAGCCATGGACGACAAGGGGATTGAGAACGACGACATCGCCCCGCCGCGCCGGAAAGATTTTCATCGGAAAATCATGGCGATCCAGGAATTCACGCATGGCGGCATAGGGCAGAAAGCCCTCGGCGACTTCGTCGTCCGGGTTGTTCGGGCTGGGCAGGATCAGCCTGTCCATCTTCTTGTGCGATCCCGCCGCCACGACCAGCGGCCCCTTGGTCATGCCCACGTCGGAAAGCGCGAGCCAGAAAGAGGGGATATGTTCGCCCAGAAACCCCCAGGCCGAACCGTCGATATGGAAACTCGTGGCGCCGATCGTGGCGTTCTCGGTCGTTCCGCGCTTGCCGAACGCGATATCCTTATCGGTATAAAGCCGCACGGTCTTGCAACCTATGACGCGCCCGACAAACTCGGCCGCGCGCGACTCCAGCGCCCAGCGGCGGACGAAGGGATGGAAGCCTATAGCCCCCGTGATCTCGAAGCGGCCATCCTGGTTGAAGATGTCGCCGGGATATGTCCCATTTTCATATCGCCGAAATATGTCCTGGATCGCCTGCTCCAGCCCGTCGATCCATTCCGGTCCGAAAGGCTGCTCCAGCATGACCGCCCCATCCCGCGCATAGGCGTCGACGATGTCCGGCGTAACCTCGAATTCATGCGGCGCGTTGATGATGGCGTCCATTTTATCTCCATCCGTTAGACTCGCGATTATTGGCGCCATCACCCCCACCCGACCCTCCCCCATCGAGGGGGAGGGCTTTTTAAGCCTCTGATTTCATGTCCCTCCCCCTCGATGGGGGAGGCGAGGTAGGGGTGACGCCGGCCACGGCGCGCGTGCGCGTATAATGCCTTAACCAACCTGTATCGTAACAGCCTTTACCTGCATGTATTCCTCCAATTGCTGGATGCCGGATTCCCGGCCATAGCCGCTTTCGCGGTATCCGCCGAATGGCAGGGCGGCGTCGAAGATGTTGTAGCAATTGATCCAGACCGACCCCGCCCGAATCCGCGCGGCGATGCGGTGCGCCTTTGAAAGATCGCGGGTCCACACCCCGGCCGCGAGGCCGAAGCGGGTGTCGTTCGCGCGAGCGACCACCTCGTCGAACTCGGTGAAGGGAATCGCCGACAGCACCGGCCCGAAGATTTCCTCCGTGGCGATCCGCATGGAATCCCCCACATTGGCGAAGACGGTGGGCTGGACGAAAAAACCCTTACCCAACGCCCCTTCGGTCAATCGGCCGCCGCCGGCCAGAACCTCCGCCCCTTCGCGCTTCCCGATATCGAGGTAGCCGACAACGCGATCCAGTTGCTGGCCCGAGACCAACGGCCCGATCTCGGTCGCCGGATCGAGGCCGTTGCCAACCTTGAGATGGCGGGCGATCTCGGCCACCCGCGCGACGAACTCGTCATAAATCGGCTTTTCGATGAACACGCGCGTGCCGGCGCAGCACACCTGCCCGCTATTGGCGAACACGCCCATGGCCGCCGACCGGGCCGCCGCCTCCAAATCCGCGTCGGCGAAGATGATGTGCGGCGACTTTCCACCGAGTTCGAGCGACAGGCGCTTCATATTACTTGCCGAGGCGCGAACGATGTGCCGCCCGGTCTCGTTCGAGCCAGTGAAGGCCACCTTATCGACGTCCGGGTGATTGGCGATCGCGGCGCCGGCGGTTTCGCCGAAACCGGTGACGATGTTGATCACGCCGGGCGGAAGCCCGATGTCCAGCAGCAACTCGCCCAGGCGCAAAGCCGTCAGCGACGCCTCCTCGGCGGGCTTTAGCACCAGGGCGCAGCCGGTGGCGAGGACGGGGCCCAGTTTCCAGATCGTCGCCGGCAGCGGCCCATTCCAGGGAATGATCGCGCCAACGACCCCGACCGGCTCTTTCAGCGTATAGGCGAATGCCTCGCCGGGAACCGAGGTCGCGATCGTTTCGCCATGCAGCGCGGTGGCGAGGCCGGCGCAAAAGCGCAGACGGCCGATGATCTCGCGGCGCGACCGGCCGTAGGGCGCGCCCATCTCCAGCGTGTCGAGCAGGCACAGCTCATCCCAGTTCGCCTCGATGGCGTCGCAGAATTTCAGGATCAATTCCTGGCGCTCGAACGGCGTGAACGGCCCCATGGCCCGTTCAGCGCTTTGCGCGCCGCCGCGACCGCCAGATCGATATCCTGGGCTCCGCCTTCCGCGATATGGGCCAGAACCTCGCCGGTGGCGGGGTTGATCGTGGGGAAATTCCCGCCCGAAACCGGGTCAATCCATTTGCCGCCGATCAAAAGCTTCTTGGGTCCGCCGGCGATCAGCCCGGCCTCAATCTCCGCGACGAACGCCGATTTTGCGATATGCGTATCCATGGCGCGTTACCTATTATGATTTCCGCAACATCTTCATGCTATGAGGGTCATCGCGAGGCTTCGTGCGGTTCCGGCCGCAATGCGGCCAAGGGCCTTGCGTCGATTGCCGCCGGAAAAACGACGCGACCATAAACTCCGCCGCGACCGTCTGGAAAACTGGGTCTCATGCCATCCGATTTCACGCCCTCGAAGCTTACGCCTGACCGGATACCGTGCATCGTCGGCGTGGGCACGACGCCGTTTCGGGCGCTGTATCGGGACATCAACCCGGCGCGCACCGATTACGATCTGGCGCTCGACGCATTTTATGTCGCGCTCGCGGATTCGGGACTGGAAAAGCGGGAAATCGACAGCGTTATCGTCGCCCGCCTCAACTCCTACCTCAAATTCTGCGCGGATGCCGGGTTGGAGGATGTCAACTACGTCAACTTCCAATCGGCGGGTGGCAGCCAGTCCGGCGTCGCGCTGTTTCAGGCCGCGACGCTGATCCAGGCCGGACAGGCGGACGTGATCGCCTGCGTCTATGGCAATAGCGGTCGCTCGTCGCAGGTGAGCTATGGCGGCGGCGCGATCCCAACCTCACGCTATGACGACCCCTATGGCATGACCTCGAACGGCGCCTATTACGGCATGCTGTTCCGCCGTCATCAGCATGAATTCGGAACGCCGATCGAGGCGTTGGCGGAAATCGCGATCTCCAACCGCGCCAACGCCTCGTTGAACCCGAACGCGATCATGCAAACGCCGATCACGCGGGAGGATTATTTCAACGCGCCGTTCATCGCCGACCCGCTGCGGCGGCTCGATTACTGCCTCGTGAACGATGGCGGCGTCGCCTATATCGTGACCAGCCTCGAGCGGGCGCGGGACCTTAAAATGACGCCGGTGCGCGTGCTGTCCTCGGGCGTTTCCGGGGTGATGAGCTATTATTACGGGTCGGACGATTGCTGGTTCGGCGCGCTCGACGATCTGCGCGGGCGGCTTTTCGCGCGGGCCGGCGTGGAACCCTCCGATCTCGATTTCGCGCAGATGTATGACAATTTCTCCACCGCGATCGTGTTCGCGCTGGAGGGGATGGGAATCTGCCAACGCGGAGAGGCCGGCCCGTGGCTTCTCGACGGCAACCACAAGCGCGATGGCGCGCTGCCGATCAATACCGCCGGCGGCCATTTGTCCGAAAGCTATATGCAGGGCTGGGCGTTGACCGTCGAGGCGGTGCGCCAATTGCGCGGCGAGGCCGGCCCGCGCCAGGTCAAGGATTGTGAACTCGCGCTCGACGTTACCTGTTCGCCCATCTGCTCCGCCAACATCCTCGGTCTGTGATGCCCGGATTATTGCCAATCCCCACCGAAGTCGACCGTCCGTTCTGGGAAGCTGGGCGCGAGGGCGTGCTGCGGCTTCAGCGCTGCGCGCCCTGCGGTCATATCTTCTTTCCGCCGGGCCGGCGCTGCGTCGCTTGCGGCTCGCCCGACCTGCATTGGACGGATATGGCCGGCACGGGCGAAATCTGGTCCTGGGTCGTGATGCATAAGCAATATTTCGCCGACATGCCGACGCCCTATGTCGTGCTGCGGGTAAAGCTGACCGAGGGACCGTATTTGATGGCGAACCTGGTCGACGCCAAAGGGCGCGCGCCCGAGATCGGCGCAAGGGTGCGGGTGGTTTTCCAGCCTGAAGGCGATATCGTCCTGCCCCAGTTCACCTTCGCCTGAACGCTGCCCTTAATAGTTCTGCGATGTCGGCCGGATGACGATTTCGTTGATGCCGACATCGGCGGGCTGCGCGATCGCGTAGAGGATGGCGTTGGCCACCGCCATCGCCGGCAGCGCCTTTTCATAAGCGGCGGCGATCCGCTCGCGGAGAGCAGGATCGGCGATGCCGTCATGCAGCTCAGACGTGACCGCGCCGGGTGAAATGACGGTCGACCGTATGTCCGGCCCAATCTCCTGCCGAAATCCCTCCGAAATCGCGAGGAGCGCGGCCTTGGTCGCGGCATAGATCGTGGCGCCGCCGTTGACCCGATGGCCCAGCGTCGACGCCACGTTGATAATATGCCCGCTTTTCTGACGCAGCATGACCGGCAGCACGGCCGCCATGGCGTAAAGCGGCCCCTTCACATTGATATCGATCATGCTGTCCCAATCCTCAACCTTGAGGTCGGACAGCGGCGAGATCGACATCACGCCGGCGTTGTTGACGAGGACATCGATCCGTCGGAACGCCGCGACCGTCGCGTCGGCCACGCGCCGCATCGCCGCCGAGTCGCTGACATCGGCGACGCAAAACGCGGCGACGCCGCCCGCCCCCTCGATGCGCCGGGCAAGCGCTTCCATCCGGTCCGCGCGCCGCGCCACAAGCATGACGCGCGCGCCCGCGGCGGCGAGACATTCGGCCGTCGCCTCGCCAATGCCGCTGCTGGCGCCGGTGATCACGACGACCTTGTCGATCGGCGCGCTCATTAGACCACGCCATCCGCGTGAAGGGCCGCGATCGCCGCGTCGTCATAGCCGAGCGTCGCCAATACCGAATCCGTATGCTCGCCCAGCGTCGGAATCGCGCCGACCTCCAGCGGGTCGCCCTCAAGCTGGAAGCCCGCGCTCAGCAAGGTGATCGGCTCCTCGCGACCCGGCATGCGCGCCTTGGCGAACAAGGTGCGATCGTCGAATTGTGGATGGCTGGTAATCTCCGCAAGGTTGCGCACCATGGCGACGGGCACCTCCGCCTCCGCCAGCAAGGCCTCGACCTCGGCGGCGGAGCGATCCCGCATCATTTCAATGATCGTGTCGCGCAAAAGTGCGTTGTTCGCCGAACGCGCCTCGTGGTCGATGAAGCGCGGGTCGGTGACCATGTCCGGGCGCCCCATCGCCCTACAGAATTTCTCGAATTGGAGCTGCAGATTGGCGCCGAGGACGATATAGCCGTCTGCTGTCTTGTAAAGATCGGCCGTCGCGACCATCCGATAGCCGCGATTGCCGGTCCGCTTAGGTAGTTCGCCGGTATACAGATGCGAAGCGACGGGGCCGCCCATCATTTTCAGCGCGCAATCGAGCATCGCCACGTCGATGAATTCGCCCTTGCCGGTAATGTCCCGCCGCCTGAGCGCCGCCAGGATCGCGATGACGCTCATATAGCCGGTGAAGGTGTCGAGCACGGGGAAGCCGACCTTGACCGGGCCGTCATCCGGTTCGCCGTTCATCCAGAGGAGACCGGACATCGCCTGCACCACCTGATCGAGCGCTCCCCAGTTCTGGAGGACTCCGCTGTGGCCGAAGCCGGTGATCGAGCAATAGACCAGCTTTGGATTGATCTGGCGCAGGCTGTCCCAATCGACGCCGAGCTTTGCCGGTACGCCGGGTCGGAAATTCTCGACCACGATATCGGCGTCCTTCACCAGTCGCCGGATGATCTCCTTGGCTTCCGGTTTGGTGAAATCGAGCGTGATCGACTTCTTGCCGGCGTTGGCCGCGCAGAAGGGCAGGCTCAAGCCCGGAGGCCCAGCATGCTCGGTGTAATTGCGAAAACCGTCTCCGGTTTTGGGCCGCTCGATCTTGGTGACGTCCGCGCCCAGCAAGGCGAACATGCCGGTGCAGGTCGGACCCGACAGCATGTGGCTAAAATCGACGATCTTCAGTCCTTCGAGTGGCTTCATATCAAATCAACCTGTCAATCGCGGCGGGCGCATCGCTCTTACTGATAGACCCTGAGGTCCCGGGCCGCCATCGCCCCGGGATCGAAATTGGCGACGCGCCGCTATGCGGCCAGCAGGGCGGCGTCAGTCCCGCAGAAAGCCGAGCGCATCCCGCCCGAACCCCAGCGCCCATTGAAACAGGAACCCATGCCCGGAGTCCGGATAGAGAATCAGCTTGCCATCTGGCAGAGCCCGCGAGGCGACGTACGGGTAATAACTGGGTATGCGAATGTCGCCCTGACCGCTCGCGAGCAATGTCGGCGTGGAGAGGGTCGCGAATTTGGGCAAGAGGGATCCCTCCGGCGTCATCACGATCCCGCGCGCCGCGAGCTGCGCCGCGCGGGAAGCCGGCGTCGGCGGCGCCGTCATCCGATCCGGCCTGAGCCTCAGGCGGTCCAGATGCGCGAGGCCGGCGGCCCTCCCCGATGGCGTGTCCTTGAAGAACAGGAACAGGTACTCTTCATCCTCGCTGAGCGGCGCGGCGGCGGGACGTTGCGGCGCCATCGGGATGGGCGGCGCGTTATCGACATAGCCCGGGCCGGACGAGGCGAGGATCAGTCGCCTGACCAGATCGGGCCGGTCCAGCGCCAGATGCGACGCCACATAGCCGCCCATCGACCAACCGAGCACGTTGACCTCGCGCAATCCGAGCGCTTCGACGAAATCGGCCGCCGCGCGGGCGATGCCGCTGAACGTCGACGCCGTCTCGCCGGTCGAGCGGCCGATTCCGGCATTGTCGAAAAGCAGCAAAGACCTCTCGGCCGCGAGGATTTCGAGCAGATAGGGATCCCAATCGTCCATGGTCCCGCCAAAGCGCTGGATAAACAGCAGCGGCGGTCGGTCGGAGGCGCCTAAACGGCGAAACGCGTATCTCACGCCGCCGGAGTCTACATACTGGGTTTCGGCCGTAATGGCCTGGAAAGGCCCTGTCGGAGAAATGGGCGGCAAATCGATCTCCTCAACCCATAAAGTTTTTAGCCCGCGGGTCTCGCGGCTCTGGCATGCGGTTTCGTCAATGCTTGCCTTGACGGGCAACCCGTGACAGCTTTGTCGCGGACGTTATCAAAGAATTGGCGTCCCCATCGCATAACATTTGAACAGGTCGAATACGCAACATGCCGAACGCCGCATCGCGTCGTAACGCCAGCGAAGCCTATGATGGCTCCAACAGAAGACGGAATGAGCTCGGTTCCCTGCAAAAAGGGTTGCTGGCGCTGAAGGCCCTCAACCGTCAGGAAGCTTTGACCGCAAGCCAGTTGGCGACGCAAATCGGGGTGTCCCGCACATCCGCGCGTCGCATTCTCGATACGCTGGCGACCGCGGGGCTTGTCGATAAGCTGTCGTTCGATCTGCAATACAGATTGGCGCCGGCCGCGGCGGATTTATCGTCTGGACTTTCCGAGGAGCATGTACTGAGCCATGTCGCGGCCCCGGTGCTGGAGGCGGCGACGGAGGAAATTGGCTGGACCCTGTCGCTTGTCACGGTTGGCGATGGGGCCATGGTGCTTCGGGTCACCACGCAAAACAAAGCGGCGCATGCGATCACGTTTTTCCGCTTCGGCCATAAGGTGCCGATCTTTGCGTCTCAGGCCGGAAAACTGGCGATGGCCTATATGGAGGACGACGAGCGCGAGGCTCTGTTCAGGCGAATTTCCAAAATTCCGGGCGGCGGGATCAAGAACATGATCCTGACCTCGGCGGAAGCCGCAGCTTTGCGCAATAAAGGATACTTCATCCCAAATACCCCGAATAGTCCGGAATCGCACCTGTATGTCCCGGTATTCACGGACAGCGGCGTCCCCGGCTGTCTCATCATGCGGTATTTCGTTTCGGCGATCCCCTACACCGATCTGGAACAGCGCTATATACCGCTGATGCAAAAGCTATCCGCGACCATCAGCGCGCAGGCGAAGACCATCATGCGCAATGGCGTACCGCCCTGGCTGGCGCGCAATCCGAGGGTTGGCTAAAGACCGTTCGGTCGCCCAGCGACAGTCAACCGTCTCGCGAGTGGCCGCAACGCGGCCAACATGTCAACGGCGGTTGCGGCGCGGACTGGCGCATCATTAAAACGGACGGAATCGGGTGGCCATTCGTGTTTTCGTCGTTAGGGATTGCATCGGCATGACATCGACTATCAACGGCCACCCGACCTATGCCGCCGATTATTTCGAGGGCGACTGGAATAAATCGGTCTTTCTGGACAATCCCCATATCGATAATTTGATGACAGCGCTTTTGGGTCTTGGCGGCGAATACTGGGCGATGCGCCGCAGATTGATGGTCGTGGAAAAGCTGCTGGCCACGAAATGCGGAATAGACCCATCCGAGATCGAGACCTATCACCCGAGCGAAGATGAACAGAAATCTTGGGATCGCGAGCGGGACGATTTTATTCGGCGCGTTTTCTCGGCGCTGGTTAGGGAAGTCGCCGATGTTTCGGGGCCGATCGATATCGAGGGGGCCAAACTTCGCCCTCCTCGGAACCTGGAGGATATGTCGTGAGCGCACAGGCGGAGGTCAAAATCGATCCGGTTAGGCTGCCCGCTGATTTGAAGGCGCGGCACGGCGTCCGGTTGCGCACTCTGGACGATAATAGCCTTCTGAATTTCGCGCGCGGCTTCAAATTATGGCTGTCCGCCGATTGGCAAACGAAAGAGGCGATCGAGAAACGCGAGCGGTTACTGACATCCAAAGGCTATCCGCCGGGGAACACTAATCGCGATTACCAGGAATGCTTCGAGATCATGATGGAGGACGGGACCTATGCGGCGCGCACGCGGCTGCAATGGAGCATCCACGATTTCATGTGGGACCGCACGATGCGGGCCTTTTACGGCGACGCCGACCATTATCTTCAGGCCATGGAGGAAACCGACAATGCGGGGCCAGGCAGCCTGACGCTGAGGCCCGACATCGCGATTCCCGACTATGCCCGCCATGAGATTCACCGCCAGCCCGGCGGTTTCGTCGGCGACGCCTTCGCCGGCTGGGTCTACCACTACGCGCTTAGCCTCGCGCATTACCCCGGCGTTAGCGACAACGACGAAATCTTCTTTCAGATTGCCCAGAGCCATCCGATTCCCGCCGACGGAAAAGTCGCCCGCATCATCGATATCGGCTGCGGCCCCGGCCAATCGACGACCGCGTTCAAGCAACGCTTTCCCGACGCCGAGGTCTGGGGATTGGATATTAGCGGCCCCATGGTGCGCTATGCCCATCATCGCGCCGCCAAGATGGGCATCGATGTGCATTTCACCCAGGATTTGGCGGAGGAGATGCCGTTTCCCGATAATCATTTCGATATCGTCAACGACTACATCATGTTTCACGAATCGAACCGTGAGGCGATGGTGAAGGCGGTGAAGGAAGTGTTCCGGGTGCTACGTCCCGGCGGGGTGTTCGGCCATCTGGATGCGTTCACGGCGGGGCATCCGACCCGCCAACCGCCGGGCGATATTCAGGGCAAGGCGATGCTTTGGAATATCTACCGGAATAATTACGAGCCGTTCTATCTCGACTATTCGGAGCTTGAGTTTCCATCGGTCCTGGCCGAGGCTGGATTCGAGGTGAACCTGGACGGTCCGGCGGTTCTGTGGAACGGGCGACCCCGCACCCTGGCGACAAAGCCCGTCTGAGCCGATGACCGGGGCCGCCGAGGTCAGGATTGACGCGATCGGTCAGAAGCGGATCGGCCCGATCCTGCTTGCGCGGGGGATAGAGCCGGCGCAGGTCTATGTTTTCCTGATGCTGATGAGCGCCTGCACGTTCGTGGTCGAGTTCGCGTACACGATGCAGCCGCTGGTCTTCGCGCAGCAACTTCATATCGATCCGGGCAAGCAGGGATTCCTGGCCGGCATGCTGGGAACAACGCAGCAATTCGGGACCCTGATCTTCATCGGTTTCGCTGGCTCGCTAGCGGACATTATCGGCCGGCGAATCCTGCTGGTTCTGACGCTGGCGGGGTTTTTCCTCTGCATGCTGGCGTATCCGCTGATCGCGACGGTGGCGGCGCTGTTCGTCCTGCGCTTCGCCTGGGGCGTCTCCTTCACCGGCTTCACGGCGGGCGGGGCTACCATGGCGATGGACTGTCCCGATAACGGGTCGCGCGGCAAATTCATCAGCCTGGTATTGGTCTTGCCGATGGCGGTTAGCGCCGTTCTCATGCTGGGCGGCGGCCGGTTGCCGGCTTGGTTTCGCGATCTAGGTTTCGGACCCGAAGGCGTCTCGATCGGGTCGTTCTGGGCCGCCTCGATCTTCGCGCTCGCCGGCGCCATCGCGGCTTTCTTCATGCTGGCGAAGGATGGCCGAAAAGCGACCGCGGTCGGCGCCGCCCCAATCGAAAAACCGCCGACCATCCTCTCCAACCTCGCCGGAGTCGTCACGCACGCCCGCGAAAACCCCCGCTTCGCCCTGATCCTGCTGATCGGAAGCGTGGTGCGGACCGATTCCGTCATTCTGGGCGCCTTTGTCGGCCTCTGGGTCGTTAGCGCCGGCAGACTACAAGACGTGGACGCGATAACCGCGACCAAGACGGCGGGGCTTCTGACCGCTATCCGGCTTGTCACTATGTCCATCGGGCTCATCGGCTTTGGACCGATCGCCGACCGGTCGAACCGGGTGCGGCTGGTGCTGATCGCGCTGGGGCTCACCGCGCTGGGCTTCGCCGCCTTTGGGCTGATATCGGACGTGTTCGGCTGGGGCATGATCGCCGTGGTGGTTCTGGTCGGCCTCGCGGAGGGCGCGCAGTCGATCTCGTCTCAATCGCTGATCGCGCAGGAGGCCCCTGCCCATCTGCGGGGGTCGTCGATGGGCGTCTTCGCGTTCCTCGGCACTGCCAGCCTGATGATCGTCAACCTCGTCGGCGGCAAGCTGTTCGATAAAGCGGGGTATGCTTCGCCGATGATCATGGAAAGCGTTCTGCATTTCGCGGTGCTCGTCGCGGCGTTGATCCTGTTGCGGGCCGGGCGGCCGACGGAACGCATTCCATCGCCGGCCGCGACCTGAAAGTTTAGCTTTAAGAGGAGCCCCCATGATTCATGAACTGCGCGTCTACCGCGCCCTGCCCGGCCGGTTCGGGCCGATGGTGGAACGGTTCGGGACTCTGGTGATCCCCATGTGGAAGCGGTACGGCATCCGCCATGCCGGGTTCTGGACGACGGTGATCGGCGAATCCAGCCAGCAATTGATGTACATGCTGGAATGGGAATCGCTGGCTGAGCGGGAGACGAAATGGACCGCGTTCCTGGCCGACCCCGAATGGAAGGCCCGGCTTAAGGAATCCGAAGTCGACGGGCCGATGATCGCCGATATTTCGAACTCGATTTTAAGCCCCGTCGTTTTCCCGGAAAATGTATAGGTGGCCGGAACCGTCGATATAAAGCTGGATCCAAAAAGCCTGACCGCCGCCGATAAAGCCAGGCGCCGCGTTTCCTTTCCAAGGCTTGACGTCAACAGCCATATGCATTTCGCCGAAGGCGTGAAGATGTGGGCCACGCGGCGGATGGCCGGGGCTCAACCTTCTTCCCCCATTTGCGAGACGGAGGCGTTGACGATCGAGCAAGCCTGGGCCGCGACAATGCGGGATCCCGCGCACGCCGCGCAAACGCGGTTGAACTGGAGCATCCATGATTTCATGTGGGACCGCGTCTGCCGCGCCTTCGGCCGGGACGCGGACCATTTCCTGGCGGCTATGGAGGCGACGGACAACGACGGCCCTGGCTCGCTCGAATTGAACCCAGCGCTGGCGATTCCGGATTATGCGCGCCATGAAATCCACCGGCAGCCCGGCGGTTATGTCGGCGACCCCTTCGGCGGCTGGGTCTATCATTACGCGCTGACGCTGGCCCATTATCAGGGCCGCACGCCCCATGGCGAACTGCAGATGGAACTGGCGAACGCGGTCCCCAAACCAGCGGACGGCGCCGTTAACCGAATTTTGGATATCGGCTGCGCCAGCGGCGTTTTGACCAACGCGATGAAGGAGCGCTTTCCCAAGGCCGAAACCTGGGGCGTCGACGTATCCGGACCTTGCGTGCGCTATGCCCATCATCGCGCGGCCAAATTGGGCCTCGATATCCATTTCGCCCAAAGACTCGCCGAGGATACGAAATTCCCCAACGGGCATTTCGACATCGTGACGGATTACCTGCTGTTCCATGAGGTGTCCGCCGAGGCCGCGCGCAAAATCGTCGCCGAGATGGCGCGGATCATCCGGCCCGGCGGCGTGTGGTGCCACAACGACGCCCAGACGACGGGGTGGCCATCTGAAATCCACCGCCCCGACACAAGCATTCAGGGCAAGGCGATGGCCTGGAACCTCTACCGCCATAATTACGAACCCTGGTACGAGGCTTACAAGGCGCTCGATTTTCCCGCCCTACTCCGCGACGCCGGGTTCGATGTCGATATGTCTGGACCGCCGATTTTTAGAGGCAGGCCCAGCGTTAACGCGGTGAAACGCTAATCGCTCAGCCAACACGCTCGGCTGGACGGCCGGGCTGAACGCGATTGGAGGCATTCCGAAGGGTGTAAACGCGGTGACGGTCTCTGAACAGGATTCCTTAGGTAGGACGATGGTATGTTGACGCGCCGCCCCGCGCTTGAGCAGAATCGGGGCGGGCGATTGGAGATTGGGGCATGAATCGGCAACAGCGCCGGGCGGTGATGAAGCAAGGCGGGCCGGCGGCGCCGGGCGTCGCGCCGAACGTGCCGGCGATATTCGCCGAGGGGCGGCGGCGGCATAATTCCGGCCGGCTGCAAGAGGCGGAACATTTCTATCGGCAAGTGTTGGCTGTCGATCCGCGCCACGCCGATGCCCTGCATATGCTGGGGATCATCGATTGCGATCTGGGCCGTCACGATCGCGGAATCGATCTGATCGGCCGCGCGATCGCGATCAACCCCAGGGTCGCCCAATATCATTTTACCTTGGCCACGGCCCATCAGGATAAGGTCCGCCGGGCCGAGGCGATTGTTTGCTATCGCAGGGCCATCGCGCTCGAGCCCCGTTACCTGGAGGCGCTCAGTAATCTCGGCTGTCTGTTGAAGGAGGAGGGCAGGCTGGATGAGGCGATCGATTGCCATCGTCGCGCGCTCGCGCTTCAGCCGAACGTCGCGGAGAGCCATAACAATCTCGGCATCGCCTTGCAGGGGCTGGGGCTGCTCGACGACGCGGTCGCCTCCTACCGGCGCGCGCTCGCGCTTAAGGCCGATCACCCGCAGGCGTTCAGCAATCTGGGCAACGCGCTGAAGGACCAGAACAAGCTCGCCGAAGCCTGCGATTGCTATCGCAAGGCGGTCGCGCTTAAGCCCGATTTCCATGAGGCGCGCAACAATCTGGCGCTGGCTCTGCAAGACCAGGGACGCTTCGCGGACGCCATCGCCGTTTATGAAACCGCGCTGCGCCTGGGCAGCGACGCCGGGCTTTGCTATTTCGGATTGAGCGCGTGCCGGAAGTTCACGGCCGAGGACCATCCCCTCATCGCCCGGATGAATGCGGCCCTGAAGCAGCGGAACATGCCCGACCGCAGCCGGTCCCTCCTTCATTTCGCGCTCGGAAAGGTTTTCGACGATCTGCGGGAATACGAAACCGCGATG